>JAICHH010000008.1 GCA_025922715.1 Nitrososphaeraceae archaeon | reverse complement strand
CTATTATCATCATTGGTTTGTTTTTCATCTTTTTCCAATTCTTCTTTTAAGGAATCACTATTATCATCATTGGTTTGTTTTTCATCTTTTTCGACAGAATTATCATTATCGATCATATTAATTATATTCAAATGAATGATGCCGGATAATTAGATATCGTTGGAAATAACAAAATAATTTTGAAACCGAAATGAAATATAGCATCATACAAATTAAATATAGTATACCCAAAAAAAAATTATGCCAATTACAGAAGATGAGGAGATTTCTGCTATTATGAAAAGAAAAAAAGAGATCCTAGAAGAAAAATTGAGATCGATGAATGAAATAAAAAAAATTAATAAGCCTATTAATCTCACCGATTCAAATTTTGATATAGAGAAATCAAAACACTCTTTGTTAGTCGTAGATTTTTGGGCTGCATGGTGTGGTCCATGTAAAATGGTATCGCCTATCATAGAACAATTAGCAGAACAGTATGCTGGAAAAATAGTATTTGGTAAAGTCAATGTAGATGAAAATCCTCGCATATCACAAAGATTTGGAATTCAAAGTATTCCAACTCTAATGATCTTGAAAGAAGGACAGGTTATTGATGTAACGATTGGCGCGTTACCAAAGGGACAAATTGAAAATAGAATAAAACAACATATAGAATAGAGTACTCCTAAATATATTTAGAAAATAAAAAAATGAAAATAAATTTTTTTTGATAAAATCCTATTTATGAGAAAATAGAGGGATCATAACGTTCAGTCACTGTCTTATGCAAAAAATATTATTGAAATATGATCTTTATTGAATTTTCGTATTATGAGATTGAGGTATAATAATAATAATTAATTACGCATAATTGCCTTTTATAGAAGATTTTGCTCCACAGGCCTCACACAATAAAAAGCCTAATTTTTTATTTTTTTCTGTTCTTGTATCAGGGCTACCGCAAACGGGACATATGACATAATCTTTTACATATCTATCAATTAACGCACCAAATGATGAACGTACTTTACGTCCTAAAAAAATAACTCTATCACCGTTAATATAACCAGCCGAAGCAAGCTCCTTATTAAGATATAGTAATAATTTTTCTGGATCGCGACGTAATGCTTTTGGAAAATCCATAAAGTTTCTAAATATTGTTCTCTGACCAACCCAAATTATTTGTGGAACAGGTAATTCCAATCTGGAGACTTCTTTTTTAGCTGTTGTTCCTAATTTATTATGAAGTCTATCAAGTAATAATTCGTAATCTGCTTTAGTTTGATATTGTTCCATAATTAATTTACATTTTTCTTATTAATGTACGTTGTGGTAACTATATAAAAAGAAGATTTTAAGACGATTGAAAAAATAAGAATAATAAATAAATGATTAATACAACATGACATATCATTTAGATGAATTTTATTGCTTTTTAAATAAAGTAGTAGTTATACAACTAGCATAAGAACATTGTAGAAAAATTGCTTTTTATCAATTATTAAAGATTGTAATTGTTAAATCTGAAAAATTTTTTTTGTTAAAGTGAATCAGAGATATAAAGAAAAAGTCTATAGCAGAGATAAATTTTATTTATCGGAGTCATTTAACCATTCAAAAAATGGATGAACGGTATTGTTATAAGGTAGTTTTGAGGAATCAGACACATTATAGCATAACATAAGCATTCTTTTTTCCAATTTACTGATTAGATGAGATGGAACTTCTGTCTTTTTAAAGGGTTGTTTAAATAGTTCATAAAAATAATCTTGTTTATAATATGCGATATGCTGTTCAAAACAGTTAGATTGAATTGTTGGATCTCCTGCTATTCTATAACTCATATGTGCAGCAGTGGAAGATGGGGAGATTTGTTCTTCTATGCTTATTTGTAATATTCTTTTGTTATATTCTTCTCTTATAAACTTAGAATCAAGTTTATTTTCTTTAAATTCATGAAAGATCTTTATGTTTCTAGCTTGTTGTTCCATAGTCCTTTTTGCTATATTTCTAACCGATAATATTTCTAAATCACTAGTTACTTTATTATCTTTTCCAAACAAATAAAATATTCCAACTATCTCATTTTCCTTAATAAATGGAAATTCAATTTTTTTTTCAATAAATTGTATTATTCTAGAAGGTATATCTATTGGAGTAAATATTCCCATAAAGGAATCAGTTACTACAACCATTATTATCGTCTAAGATATTACTTCATACAAAATAGGGTTATTAACAACTGATCAATAATAATCTGATATATTACCTAAATAATCTTTAAGAGAAGCTAGAGTAATTCATTGTATTAAATAAAAAAAAGATTTAGTGAGCATGTGGTGGTGGAGCGCCTCCTTTTGAAATTGACTCATTATATGTTCCTTCTGCTTTTTCATGGAATTCTAACGCAGCTTGATCTACTTTGATTGCTTGTGGTGGACAAACTGAAACGCACGCCATACACCAGATACAATCATGTTCTCTAATAGGATCTGCTTTATCTGTATAATCTTTTCTCTCTTCCTTTACTGCAGAGCCCGTTCCTTCAAATGTTTCGTTAATGGCATCTTTGGCAGGAACATCCTTTTCTGTCCTATACCATTGAAATACTTGAACTGGACAGGCTTCAATACATGCACCGTCAGCTACACAAGAATCCCAATCAACGGCTACCATGGTACCACTTACACCTAATGGAACTTGTTCTTCGCCTCTTGCAGCATAGGCTGCTTTTACTTCTTCATTTTCGGATGCTTCACCGGTTTTACCTGGTCCCCACATATAATGAAAATGTTCACCATCAGAAAGTTGGATTTTACCAAGTACTTTATGATTTTTTGGAAAGTCTGGATCTATTGGCATTTATATCTATTTTATCCATGAACATATATTATATAAATCATATGTGAATTAAAAATTAGTTTCTTTATATATTTAAGGACTCTTTGATTAACTGTTAACTAAAATCATGTAAAATATAGATTAACTCATTTTATTTTTAATTAAAAAAAGAAAAAATTTGGAAGCTAGTCATTGAATACTTTTTCTGCATGCTGAGTTATATCCAAGCCTGCTTCTTCTTCTTCGTCTGATATTTTTAGGCCAATAGTCTTATCTATGATCTTGAAAATTGCTACTGATACAGCAAATGCAAAGACTGCAGCGACTCCAACTCCAAATGCCTGTATACCTAGTTGTGCTGGATTTCCATGTAACCATCCTACAGGTCCTCCCTCCATTATCAAAGGACTAGCAGCAACTCCTATTGCTAAAGCACCCAATATACCTGTTATACCGTGAACGGAACCAACATCTAATGCATCATCTATCCTTAGTTTCTCTTTTAATAGTACTATACCATAGTATGAACCAAATCCTAGAATGATACCGAGAACAAAAGCGGATTCTCCACTAATATAACCAGCAGCAGGTGTAATTCCAGCAAGTCCAGATATTGCACCGTTTATGACTGCTGCTACGGAAGGTTTTCCTGAACGTTTCCATGATAGAAATAGCCATACCAACACACTTGCTGAACAACCTATTTGCGATGTCAAAAGAGCGTTTGCTGCAACGCCATTAGCAGCTAATGCACTACCAGCATTAAATCCAAACCATCCCAGCCATAGCATAGTAGCTCCTATTACCGCTAGTGGTAAGTTGTGAGGTACCATTATTTGTGGCCCGTAATTCTTTCTCCTGCCAAATACAAGTCCAGCAGCAATAGCGGCCATACCTGCGCTAGTATGTATTACTATACCACCTGCAAAGTCCCATACACCAAGCTGTGCTAGCCATCCGCCTCCCCAGATCCAATGAGCTAATGGGAAGTAAACAAATAAGCTCCATGCTATTGCAAATATGAAAAATGCACTGTACTTGATTCTTTCAGCAAATGCTCCAGCAATCAATAGAGGAGTAATAACAGCGAACATCATCTGATATGTTGCAAAAGTCACTCCAGGAATTGTAATATTTGCTCCAAATCCTTCATGAACCTTTACTCCATTGTAGAATAAATGATCTATTCCTCCTATTATCCCGCCTTGAGTAGGTCCGAATACCAAAGTAAAACCAACAATAAACCACAGGGTGGAAAGAATTGCCAACCCAGAAAACGTGTGCATTATTGCTGAAAGACCGTTCTTGAATCGAATTAAACCGGACATAAAGAATCCCAAACCAGGTGTCATTAACATGACAAGTCCTGTTGCGACTATCATCCATGCGGTATCACCAGTATCTAACGCCATTCCTGTTGCTAAGTCACCACATAGTATTATAAAAAAGTTTGTCCTAAACTAATAAAAAAATAATTTAAGAGAAATATCTAAAAATAATTATAAATCTTTTAATTAATTATATGATATTTTGTAATTCTTTCTCGAGCACATTTACTATATTTTGTATATCCATTTCAGACACCCCTGGATGAACTGGAAACGATAAAACATGTTCACTTGACCAATTAGTATTTTGTAAATCATCACCGTTCAAAGAAAATTTCTGGTAAAAAGGTGTTTTATGAACAGGAGGATCATAATATACAGCTACTCCTATTCCATTTTCTATCAGTTTTTTCTTGATATGATCTCGTAAAGTTAAGTCACCAGAACCGTTAAATGCTAATGTATATAGATACCAATTAAATTTCTTTATTTGATCTTCTTGGGGAATTTTAATATTATACTTTTTAATAATTGTTTCTAGCAAATTAGATAATAATAAGGAATTTCGTCTTCTAAGATCTAAAATAGTTTTTAATTTTTTCATTTGTATTTTAGCTATTGCAGCACTTAATTCAGGAAGTCTATAGTTAAGCCCTAACAGTCGTGTATCATATCCTTCAACCATACCATGATTTCTGATCATCTTTAATGTGTCTGCTGTTTCATCTTCATTTGTTACAATAGCTCCGCCTTCACCAGCTGTTAACACCTTGCTAGCATACATACTAAAACATCCCATCTTTCCAAAAGTTCCTGTTTGTTTATTTTTATAAGTTGATCCTAGTGACTGACAAGCATCTTCAATAATGTAAAGGGAATGCTGGTTTGCAATTTCATTTAGTTCAGTTAGATCTGCAGGGTGACCATAAAGATGAACAGGTATTATAGCTTTACTTTTTTTAGATATTTTTTTCTTTAAATCGTGAAGGTCGATAGTATAATCTTTATTATTAATATCTACGAAAACGGGTTTGGCGCCAGATGCAACCACTGCATTGGCAGTCGCTACAAATGTAAAAGAGGGAAGTAATACTTCATCGTCACTCTTAATATCAAGTGCAAGTAATGCTGCATGTAAAGCTGCAGTACCAGAATTAACGGCTACTACATGTTTAACATTTAAAAACGTTCGTAGAGATGATTCAAATTCTTGAACTCTTTTACCGCCATCTCTTGCAGCACTAGTGAGAGCATTTTCATCAATGACTTTAATAATTTCATCTTTCTCCTCATTATCTATCCAAGGTCTGTTAATGGGAATCATTTTTAACTATTTTATGTAATTATGAATATTAAATAAGTGTTTTTGATAAAAATCAATCAATAAATTATTTACCATTGTTATGTATCTTTATACACATTAAAAGTTTTGCATTGCAAAAAATTTAAACTTAATTAAACTATTTTAATTAACTTTAACTAAATTTTATAATATTTACAATATATCAATTAAAACTAAATTTTAGGAAGGAAATGTTCTCTATAGAAAACAATTGTTGCATTATATTTAATTCACTTAAAAATGTTTTTGAATTTGGTTAATTTACTATTTTAGATACTACCTATTAATATTATTAAAATATAATAGGAGGTTATTTGACTTATCTTTGTGCAGATGTGGCAGAGTGGTCTTCTATACAGAACACAATAATGCGTCGGCCTTGAGTAATCTTCAAGGTTAAAGCAAGCCGATTCGCCTTCGGGTGATCAGGAGTTCGAATCTCCTCATCTGCGTTTATATTGTTAAAAAGATTATTGAATCAATTTAAGACTAGGTATAAAATTTATTAGACTTTGATAATCAAACTCGCATCAATGGACAAACGATTAGTAGTAATAATGGCTATATTAGCCGTTATAAGTGCAATAGTTACAATTTTCATATCTCCGTTAGATACTACTATTCCTATTCCAGAGCCCTCATTCTTGAGTAATACAACAAATCAGAATAAAGGTATTGAGATAATTGCAGAAAATCTCTCAACACCTTGGGCTATAGATATTGCAAAAGATAATAGAATATTTTTTACTGAACGCGATGGAAAGATCAGGGTAATTGATGAAAAAGGAATCCTTCTTAAAGAACCAGTAGCTTATATAAGAGTTGCACAAAATGGAGGTTCAGGATTATTAGGAATTGCTCTTCATCCTAACTTTACAGAAAATCATTTAATGTACATTTATCATAGTTATGCGAAAGATAATAAACTTTATAATAAAGTTTTACTTTTAAAAGAAAAAGATAACAAAATCATTGAATCAAATATAATAATTGATTCTATTCCTGGGTCACCATATAATAATGGAGGAAGAATAAAGTTTGGACCTGATTATAAGTTATATATTACCACTGGTGATGCCTCTGATCCCCTTTTAGCACAAAATCTTTCTTCACTTGCAGGTAAAATATTACGCGTAAATCCGGATGGATCTATTCCTTCGGACAATCCATTTAAAGACTCATCTATTTATTCATATGGGCATAGAAATGTTCAGGGAATTGCATGGCATCCCAAAACAAAACAAATGTATTCATCAGAACATGGTTCATCGGGATTTGATGAAATTAATTTGATTATTTCAGCAAAGAACTATGGATGGCCAGAGGAAGAATGTAAAGGAACAAATATTTCTCAGAAAGCTATTATTTGTTTTAATCCTGCAGTGGCACCTTCGGGTATAACGTTTGCTTCATCAAATAAACTAGGTTATCAAAATGATCTAATCCTAACAACTCTCAAAGGTTCTCATTTAAGACAAATAGACGTAGAATCAGGAGAACAAAATAATATATTAGTAGGTTATGGTCGACTTAGAGATATTATTGAATCTAGTGATGGTACGCTATATGTACTGACGAGCAATACCGATGGAAGAGGAATTATCCAAGATAATGATGATAAAATTTTAAAAATACTTAAACCATAAACTCTTGTGGACAAAATTAATAATAAGAAGGAAAACAACAAAAACATCAAAAAATTTTATGAGTTAGATCATCAGAAACGTTTGCAATATTTGAAAAAAGAAGCTCACATAACTGAGCAAGATTCAGAAATCTTCCAGGACTTTCCAAAAAATTTTGCTTTTAAGAAAATTAACAACATGATTGAAAATGCAATCGGATTTGTACCCATTCCGTTAGGAATTGCTACTAATTTTGTTATAAACGGAAGAAAATATTTAATTCCAATGGCTATAGAAGAACCATCTGTTATCGCTGCTGCAAGTAAAGCTGCCAAAATTGCAAGTATAAAAGGAGGATTTTTAGCTGAGGCAGATAATTCCATCATGATTGGACAGATCCAATTAGTTTCGCGGGATAAAAGAAAAAATAAAGACAAGTTTTCTTACAAAAAAGAAAGAGATAAAATAAAAAAAATAATATTGAATAATAAAGAAAAGTTATTGGAAATATCAAATTCAAAAAGTAGATCCGTACATGCTATTGATTTACAATTAAGAGAAATGTCTGATGAAAGCAACAACAAAATGGGCTACATGATAATAATCGAGTTAATTATAGATACAAGAGATGCAATGGGAGCAAATGTAATTAATACAATGTGCGAACTAGTTGGTTCAGAATTAGAAAAAATAACTAAATGTACAGTTATTTTGAAAATTCTTTCGAACTATTCAACAAAAAGAATGGCTAGATGTAAAGCTATTTTTTCAAAAGAATTGATTGGTGGCTCGAATGGTGTGAATAGAATTTTATATGCATATGCATTTGCATATTCTGACATATATAGAGCTGTTACACATAACAAAGGTTTGATGAATGGAATTGATGGAGTAGCTATGGCTACAGGACAAGATGTTAGAGCTATAGAAGCGGCTGCACATGCATATGCTTCTAATGATGGAAAATATAGATCTTTGACTAAATGGTATAGATCAAAAGAAGGTGATTTAGTTGGAGAAATCGAGATTCCATTGGCTATAGGAATAGTAGGAGGAATAAGCTCAGTACATCCATATGTGAAAGTAGCTTTGAAAATATTAAATATAAAGAATGCCAAAGAGCTTGCTTTAATAATGGTAGCGGTAGGTCTAGCTCAAAATTTTGCTGCAATTCGTGCTTTAGCGGATGAAGGAATTCAGAAAGGACATATGAGATTACATGCACGAAATATAGCCATAACTGCAGGTGCAACCGATGAACAAATCAATATCGTTGCAAGCAGACTTGTCCAAGAAAATAATGTTACTGTAAATAAGGCCGAAGAAATTATCGAATTAATTAATAAAAATGAAAATTGATACTAAGTAGATATATATCCGATGAGAAGAAAAATTTTTTGTTATAGTTATGGCTCACATAGTAAAATTTGTTGTACCTAAGGGAACCATTGAAGAAGCAACTTTAAAGATTCTTGAAGAAGCATGGCAAAAAATAAGTGGTAGAGCACGAACTTATAGAATTAAGTTAAGTGATCCAGAAATAGAAGTTAAACTTCTGAGGCCACAGGAAATTCCTACGTATGTACAAGAAGGACTATACGATGTTGGAATTACAGGGAGAGATTGGATTAGAGAAGCAAATGCAGATGTAAAAATATTGCTTGATTTAGAATATGGTAGAGTTAAACAAGTAATAGCTATACCAGAAAGTTTTCAATTTAATAATTTGGATGAAATGATTATAGATCATGTAAGAAGAGAAAAACCACTAAGAATATCTGCAGAATATCTTACTACTACAGCTAATTATATAAAATCTAAAATTGCCTACCAGAAATATTTTGGAAATAGCAATCCTATGATTATTACCCCTTGGCTTAGAGTTGGCGAAAATAAGAATGTTCAAATATTTCTCTCTTTTGGGGCTACAGAAGCTAAGCCACCAGAAGATGTAGATGCCATATGTGATATTACTGAAACTGGAACAACTTTAGCTCAGAATAATTTAAAAATTATAGATACAATTATGGAATCTACTTCTGTTCTAATTGCAAATAAAAATTCTCTTAAAGATAATAAAAAGAGAGAGAAGATAGCAGATATGATTGCATTATTAAGAGGAGTAGTAGAAGCACGTAAAAAACTTCATATTTTTGTTAATGTTAGAAAAGAAAATTTAGATGAATTACTTTGTACTTTACCAGCATTGAAGAGACCTACAGTTAGCAATTTAAGTGAAGAAGGATGGTATGGAGTTAATACCATAATTGATAAGAATGAATTTATAAAAATTGTTCCGATTATGAGAAAATTAGCACAGGGTTTAGTTGTATCAGAACCAAGACAAATATTACCATTGGAAGAGATCAACATAGATAAAGAAGAATAATTGATTAATAGAATAACAATTAAAAATGCTAAATTAGATGTAGAGAGTGTACGTGATAGAATATCAAGTAATTTTTCTGAAGATGCAATTAAAAAAACACGAGAGATTATAGAAAACGTTCGAAATTTTGGTGATGATGCTATAAAAAGATACACTTCTATATATGATAAAGTAGAACTAGATTCATTTCAAGTCAATAGGGAAGAAATAGAAGAAGCATACAATTGTATTTCTGATGATCATATTAAAACTATTAAACTTATTAGAAATAGATTGATAAAAAATGAAACTATTCTTTTAGAACATCTTAAAAAAATATCATCATTATATATACAAAATGAAAATCTACAACGCATAATCCAACCTATTTCTAGCGTTGGTTGTTATGTTCCTGGTGGATCTGCCAGATATCCAAGTACACTAATAATGTGTGTAACACCAGCAAAATTAGCAGGCGTTAAAAGAATAGTAGCGATAACACCATCTAAGATAAATGGAAAAATAGATCCCCTTACGTTAGTTTCTGCAGATATTTGCGGAGTTAATGAAATATATAAAATCGGAGGAGCACAAGGTATTGCAGGATTAGCATTTGGAACTAATAGTATTAAGAGAGTGAACAAGATTGTAGGTCCAGGAGGAATGTTTGTAACAATTGCAAAATTATTGGTTTCAAATATAGTATCAATTGATATGTTAGCAGGTCCTACGGAATTAGTAGTTTATGCAGATGATAAATCCAATGCTAAATATGTTGCTTTAGACTTGATTTCCCAATCAGAACATAGCAAAGATACGTTATGTGGATTAGTAACTAATTCATATGAATTTGCAAATACTGTTGAAGATGAAATTAATAATATTTTAGAAAGTAAGATTTCACGTCAGGAAATAGTTACAAATAGTTTAAAAGAAAATGGATTTATCGCTATATCAGAAAACGAAGATTTAGCAATAGAATTTATTAATGAAATAGCTCCTGAACATTTACAGATTATGGCTAAGAATGAATTAAAAATAGTTAAAAAAATTACATCTGCAGGACTTACTTTAATTGGAGAAAATACACCATCTGCAGCTAGTGACTATTGTTTAGGCTCAAATCATGTTCTTCCTACTATGGGATTTGGTAAATCAAGAACATCTTTATCAATATTAGATTTTGTCCGTATTTCCAATATAGTTAAAGCTTCAAAAAAAGAGCTTGAGGAAATTGCGCCTTATGTCAAGATAATAACTGAAGAAGAAGGATTGGTTAATCATTATAAAGCCGTTAAAGAAAGAGTAATAGACATTCCAAATCAAAAAATAGAAGATGAGAAATAAAGTATGGGTAAATGGTTTGAATCAAAATTAAGTGAATTAGAAAAACTAGATTATTACAAAAAACCTGAAAAAAGTAGAGGGTTAAAACTAGATGCAAACGAAAATCTTGCTTTGAAAAAAGACTTTATCAAAAAAATCGCTATCAAAGCTGCAGAACGAGAGGATTTAAGAGAATACCCACTACAACAAGTTGATGACTTTTATTTACAGCTTTCGAAATATACTAAAATAGATAAAAAATATTTAGCTATTGGAAATGGCTCTGATCAAATAATAGATTTAATTCTGTCAGTTTTTGGAAAAGAAAAAAGAGTAACTACCTTTACTCCTACTTTTTCTTATTTTATTGATAGATGTTTATTATATTCCATAAAGATAGACAAAATACCTCTTTTACAAGATAATTCAATTGATAAAGAAAAGTTTATTCAAAGTGCAAAAAAATCTGAAATAATATATATCTGTTCACCAAATAATCCTACTGGTAATCAATTTGATAAGGAATTATTAATAGATTTAATTAATAATTTTGATGATAAATTAATAATTATAGATGAAGCGTATGTAGAGTTTGCTGGTTACTCATTTTGTTCTGAAACAATAAAAAGTCAGAATATAATACTATTGAGAACATTATCAAAAGCATTTGGATTAGCAGGAGCTAGATTGGGCTATTGTATTGCTAATGAATATTTTTCACATATATTTAAAAATACTATACAATATCCTTATGCAATAAATAATATTTCTTTAAATATAGGAAGGGAAATATTAAAGAATTCAAAATATATTGAGAAAACTATTAAAATTATAAAGACAGAACGTAAACGAATATTAGATTCTTTAAAAGAAATTAATAATGAAATAAATGTTTTTCAAACTGAGTCTAACTTCATTTTTTTTCAAATAGCTGATATGAATAAATATGAACATATTTTAACTCAATTAAAAAAAGATAATATTGCAGTTAAAATAATAGGAAGAATAAAAGATAGAAACGGAGGTCATATTAGAGTAACTATCGGAACAAAAATGATGAATAATAAATTTTTAAGATCCTTATATAAGGTAATATAATGTATCAAAAAATAAATAATAATAATTTTATTCCTACAATGAGAAGAAGTTTCCATATTAATTATATTATTTTTGATATTGATGGAGTTTTAATTGACGTAAAAAAATCTTATAATGAGGCAATAAAAAATACAGTCCAATTTATAGTCAGAAATCTGATTAAAAGAAATTTGAAAAATTTAGTTACAGATAAGATCATTTTGAAATTTAGGCAGACTGGAGGTTTCAACAATGATGCTGATACAAGCTATGCAATTATTTTAGCACTATTATCTCATCAAGACCTTGAAAATGCTAATCTTGAAAAATTTCTCCTTGAGGTTGCAGAACATGCTGATGAAACTGGGATAGAATCGGTTGAGAAATACATTAGAAAATTAAGATTGAATAAAATTTCTCCTTCTGATTATTTGATAAATATTGATAAAATTCTTGATTATTTGAACTATCCTGGAAAAGTTGGAGACAGTATAGTTTCTACGGTATTTGACGAATTTTTTTATGGACAAGAATTATTTTTAGAAAGATATAAAATTAAATCAAAATATTATTTTGGCAAACCGCTTATAGAAAATGATAGAATAGTGATTACAGATAATACAGTTAGAAAATTAATAGAAAGATTTAACGATAAAATTGCAATGCTTTCAGGAAGAAGTAAGATTGCAGCAGCCTATGCACTAGATAATAAATTTTATTTGTTAAACGAGAAGAATAGCGTATTTCTAGAGGATGAGGACAGAAAATTCTCTAAACCAAATCCATATGGATTAAAAAAAATAATAAATACAATTAACACAAGAAATAATATTCTCTATTGTGGAGACTCTGTTGAAGATCTAATAATGGCTAGAAGAGCAGAAGAAGAATTAAATCAAAAAAACCCTAACAAAACCAAAACGAATATATTTTTTTGTGGAATCTATGGTTGTAGTAGTAATACAGATGAATTAATTAGTAAGTTTATGGAGAAAAAAGCAGATATAATAATTAAAAGTGTAAATGATTTACCATATATATTAAATAAAGTATCATAAGGAATATTGTTAGTTGAACTCGGAACCTCTTGACTTGGATAAATCTCAGAAAAGAATATCAGTCAAAGATAGATGTACTAAAGAGACCGATGTAAGTGTGAGTATTAATATTGACGGCTCCGGGAATGTGGAAATTAAAACTGGAATTCCATTTATAGATCATTTAATCTCAACATTTGGAAAGCATAGTATGGTAGATATTTATTTAGAAGCAAAATCAAATGATAGTATTTCTCATCATTTAATTGAAGATGTGGCTATAACTCTCTCTCAAACTCTAAATGATGCGTTATCAAATAGAACACAAATTAGAAGATATGGATATGCAATAATTCCCATGGATGAAGTAATGGCAATTTCAGCAATTGATCTGATCAAAAGACAAGCCCATAAAGTAAATTTAGGATTAACAAGGAAGGAAATTGAAGGTATTGCGAGAGAAGATTTGGAACATTTTATAGAAAGTTTATTACAAAATCTTAATGCATGTACTCATATTAATATACAATATGGCGAAAATGACCACCATAAAATAGAGGCAGCAATAAAGTCATTTGCAATAGCATTTAGAATGGCTTCAGGTATAGATTATCAAAGAAACGGTATTCCAAGTACAAAAGGAGTAATGTGAGATTGAATGATATTGCAATTTTTGATTATGGGGCAGGTAATCTTTATAGTTTAAAATGCTCTTTGGAAAGAAATGGAGCAACAAAAGTTTCTGTAATTAAATCTTTAAAAAACATCCATAAGCATGATGGATTAATTCTTCCAGGAGTAGGGAACTTTGACCCTGCTATTCGATCAATACAACCATATAGAAGCGATTTTAATAATCTGCTTGAAAAAAATTTTCCTATACTTGGCATTTGTCTAGGAATGGAAATGTTATTTAATAATAGCGAAGAGGGAAAGTTAGAAGGTTTGAAAATTTTAAATGGAAGAGTAATTATGCTTCCAATAAAAAAGGTAAAAATCCCGCATATGGGATGGAATAATTTAGAAATAATAGAAAAAGCATGTAAAATCCTACATGGATTAAAAGATGGATGTTGGGTCTATTTTGTTCATTCATACCATGTTGTATCAAAAGATAAAAAAGTAATAGTTGCGAATTCTCAATACGGAGGCACTATACCAGTAGTTGTGGAGAAAAATAATCTTTTTGGAACACAATTTCATCCTGAAAAATCAGGTATAAATGGAGCGAAAATAATAAAGAATTTCTTGACAATATGTGGTGGTAAATATTGAATATAATACCTGCAATTGATATACTAGAAGGAAAGGTAGTCAGATTAGTTAAAGGAGATCTTCAAAATAAAATTGTTTATAGTGATAATCCTATAGAAATTGCAAGAAAAATGGAAATCCAAGGTGCAAATATAATTCATGTAGTAGATCTTGATGCTACTTTGACTACTGGATGGAATAATAATCAAAATAATACAGAAATTATTTTAAAAATAATAGATTCAATAAAAATTCCTGTGCAGGTAGCTGGAGGAATAAGATCTATTGATGCTATTAACAGGATGTTTGAAAAAAAAGCAGGAAAAATTGTTATAGGAACATTGGCATACAAACAACCTCAAGTATTACAACAATTAAAGGATAAAGTAGAGAAAATAGTAATTTCAATAGATCAAAATAAAGGTATTGTCATGATTAATGGATGGAGGCAACCATCTGGATTTAAGGTAGTTGAAGCTATAAAATTATTTATGGCCAAGGGAGTTAAAGAATTTTTACTCACATCAGTGGACAGAGATGGAACTTTGAACGGCCCAGATTTAGATACACTTTCCTACGCTTCAAACATAAATGGAGCAAAAATAATTGCTAGTGGTGGAATATCTAGTATTGAAGATATAATAAGAGTCAAAAATATTGATTGTTCTGCAGTTATACTGGGCAAAGCTCTCTATGATGGAAAGATAGATGTAAAAAAAGCACTAACAGTAGTTTAAAAATGGCTTTAGCAAAAAGGATTATTCCTTGTCTCGATGTAGACAATGGTAGAGTAGTTAAAGGTATTAATTTTAAAGAAGTGAAGGATGCAGGAGACCCAGTGGAATTTGCAAAAAAATACAGTCAACAAGGAGCAGATGAACTTGTTTTTCTAGATATAACTGCTTCAGAACAGAAACGAGACATTATTAAAAATGTAGTTCGAAATGTTGCTAGAGTTATAGACATACCCTTTACTGTAGGTGGAGGTATCAAAAAATTAGAAGATGCTAGAGATATTTTACTAAGTGGAGCTGATAAAGTTTCAATAAATACATCTGCTATAAAAAATCCAGAATTAATTACAGAATTAATGTCTATTTTTGGAAAACAATGTATAGTAGTAGCAATAGATGTTAAAAAAAATTATTACGAGATTGATCCTAAGGAAACTCTAAAAGATAATTATGAGCATAAACTGAAACAAAATAAGCATTATTGGTTTGAAGTTATGATATATGGAGGAAAAGAAAGAACAGGCATAGATGCAATAAAATGGGCTAGAAAGGTAGAAAAACTAGGGGCAGGGGAAGTTCTTTTAACAAGTATTGACGCAGATGGAACTGAAGAAGGATATGATTTAGAATTGAACAAAATTATTTGTAGAAAATTAAGTATCCCAGTCATAGCCTCTGGAGGATGTGGCAAACCAATACATATGTTGGAAGTTTTCCAAAAAACAAATGTAGATGCAGCTTTAGCAGCATCTATATTTCATTATAAGAAGTCTACTATTAAAAAAGTAAAACAATTTTTAAAAAGAAATAATATCTACGTAAGAATATGATATTAAAATTACTTTTGTTATATAGAAATTATCTATTTATAATATCAGATCTAATATTAAAAGAAGATTAATTAAAAATTAAATAAATTCGTATTTATTATTTATTTAAACCTTTTAAATTTCCTTCTTGTTCTAACTTATCAGCATGAGCCGCAATATATCTCCAAATTATATCTGCCTTGTCAGATTGAAAATCCCAAGGTGCAAGAAGCACTAGATCATTTTCTCTTATCCACATTCGTCTTTTTATCTTACCTCGAATACGACATGTACGTACTTTACCATCATTACATTTGACAATAACATTATCGCCTCCTACGAGCTTTATAACTCTTCCAAACATTTCTCCTTCCTGAGGCATAACAAGCTCTTTTAATGCCGCCTCATTCAAAACTTTTCTTTTGCCTAAATCTAATCCTTCCTTACATAAATATAAAATAATGTAATTTAAAAATGTATTGTCTAATGATGAGATTTGAAAAAATCTAAAAAAATTAACAATCTTACTGCACTGAATGATAAAACTAATATTGGAACCAGTCATAAAATTATATAATTAGGTTTTATAAAATTAGTATAAAATATTATTATTTATTAAAGGATTTAAATTTGTTTCCATACTAAATTTATATATTATATAATATTATATATTTAAGCACTTTCATTAATATTCCAAATTGTTGAATTTTTCCTTGGATCTTTATTAATTCTCAATCGTACATTAATATTATTTATAAAATTACTTCATTATATTAATAATTCACTAATTTTTTTTATAAAATATAAAATAGATGGATTTAATTTGTAATATTCAAATCATTATACGATTCCAAATACAAAATATAGTATAACCATAATTATTCCAATGACTAGAACAATAGATCCTATAATGTATAGTAGTCTTGCTGGAAGCGAGGGAATGAACCTATTCAAAACTAACAAAATTATTCCTATTATAATTAATGCAATTCCTGTTTCTAATGATACCATTTCTATCCTATTATAATTATCAATGTTTATATCTCTTATAGTATTGATATTTTTAGAAGTATTAATACAATAATTATAAGTTAATTTCAATCAAAATATTTATAGAATTACTCTTATGTCAAGAAATTCTGAAATAATAGCTCTAAAGTATTCGAAAATGGCATAATAGAATAAAAATATACAAAATAAGTATAAGATGCTCCAATATCCATAACTTATATGAGTTATATTATATAATATGCTATCATAGAATATTATATACATTAATCAAATCAATTAGAATTCAATGGTAAATAGAGAATTAGAACAAACTTGATCGATAGGCTATTATTATTTAGCTGATGTTTTATTTTAACATCTATGAATCAGTTGGAACTTAAAAAATTATTTAAGAGCTCAGTTAAAAATGGTCATATCAATAATAACCATCTTATCCCTTTTTTGAATTCCCAAACTCATGAGATTAAGATCAAGGAGGAAGGATATTTTCGTAATTTTGATTTAGTAATTGCATTGATTAATAAAGAAAATAAACAAAAAAAAACTAATTATGAATATTTTGATTTAGAATATGACATTCAACATAATATTCTTATGAGAACACAGCAATTTACTGAATTCTCTAAACTCGAGAAATGTAGAATTGAAAATATAACATTCATACCAGTAGAAATAAAATCCGATAATGATGTGCTCGATGAGCGACTTCCTAATCAAATATTAAATGCCATTCTTACATTTGGTAGATCATATTTAGTAATAGACAAAAAATATATTCTAAATAGAAATTTGCAGATATTAAAACTTCTTCCGACAACAATAATAGGATATAGTGGAAAAGAAGACTACTTTGAAATATTATCTATATTTAATAGATGTATAATGAATGGCATATTTAATATCCCAAAGAGAAGTTTTATGAAATTGCTAATAAACAATAATATAACTAATAAAATATCAGATATGGTTAAAATATATTATAGCCTTATAACTTTAGAACAAATTAATCAGAAACTTGTATTTAACTATCTTTTCAGATCAGAAGAAAATTTAAATATAGATTTTTTGTTAAAAGAAGAAATAGATTTTTTGAAACAATTTTGTAATTTTTCTAAGTTACCTTCAGAAAAAACTTACAAAAAACAAATTAAAAAACTAATTAAAGATAGTAGAAATTATTTAATTACAGATTTTTTATGATATATTATAAATTATTTAATAATTTATAATTATAATATAACTTATATTTATAATAAAAGGCCACATATTTTATAAAATTGGTAATTTAGATTTTATAAGTATATTTGTTTGGAAATTGATTCAATTTTTTATTATTATTTAAATATCTACCTCACTGATCATCCTAATTTTTTAATTCATTAATATTTACAGTATTTTAAAGATTTTGTATTGCACATATAGCAAAACCTGTATGCGCACAATCATCAGTACGGCATAAAGTACAGAATGGGACGCCATCGGTGAAAAGAATTTCAATATCCGAATTCTGAAGATTATCATGAAGTAACAACTTGTTATTCTTCTTTTCAAATACGATAAGGGTTAATTGAACATTCTTGTTATTATCTTCACTATTTCCTTCTTCAATTGACAACCATTGACTAAAACATTCTATACCTTCTTCTAAGTTGTTGTTTTTAATTTCAAATAGACCAGAGTTGTAGACGCTTTTAGTTTTGGATACTATCGGCATTAATTTATTGTTCCTCTCTTTTTCTTTCAATTAGAAAGAATTGAAATTTATACAATTTATTATCGTTATATTATTAGACCTACTATTTCAAAGTATCCTTTGAAATCATAATAACTATTAAATAGTTAGTTGTATGTTGAAAAGTTTTTGCTTTCTTAGGTTAAAATAAGATATTGGAGTATTATCTAGGTTGTTCAGGATGGAGTTACGATGGATGGAAAGGACCATTCTATCCTAAAGATAATAAAACAGGAATGCTTGACCTTCTTGTTTATTATGAGGTTCTAACGCCATAGAAATGTTAAGCGAAAAGTTTGATCACTACGTCAGAAACGAAATAAAACTTTATCAAAAAGTTACCATTTGAATTAGTCAAACTATATTAATAGCTAATGTGTAATTATAGTATGTCATCAAATTCTATAATAGAATGTCCTGTATGCCGACTCAACTTTATTACAAGAGAAGAAAGAAAAGAACATTTTGAATTTCAACATGTAGTAGGTTAATCTATCTAGACGTATCAATAGATTTTATTCTTTGAAGAACTGCTTTCGAAATTAGAACATTGTTCTGTTTGTTTGACTATTGTTTCAATATTAGAAAAATGGAGATATATTATCTTCTTTTCTTGTTCTTCTTAACAAATCCAAATTTATTACAATTCTGCAATTTTACAAATATTTCTAATTGTTAGACACTTTTGTTAGTTTTTTCTATATCTCTTGCTACTTTCAATACAAATTCTAATCTGTCTATTATTAAATTTAATATTTGTTTTAGAGATTCTAAACTATTCTTTTTTGCTTATTTAGAACCCATTGTAATGTTTCAATTTGTAAGTGGAGCATCTTATTTATTATAAGCTTTATGAGATCTAATATGATATTCTAAATTTTTACCTTCACCAATGTTTTCTTTAACTCCTTTCAAGAGATAAATCATCTGGTCGATTGTAGAGAATGAAAGATAAATGATTGGTTATAATTAACCTACAAATTTACTGTGACATTATAATTATATATAAAAAATCACATACTACTATGTATTCTGAAGAATTGATTCATAAACATTTGCTGTTAGTCTATGACTCATTGCTTGTAATGTACTTCCCGATTTTATAGCATTTTCCATTGAATCTAATTCTCTAGAAAGTAAATCTTGATAATATTTTTTAGTATTTTCTCTTGATTGTTGCAAAAAATCATTTGATTTGTTTATGAATTCTTGATAATCATTGGATACTTTACTATCTAATTCTTTCTCTAATCTTTTTTTTCTTTCGATTAAATTTTCGTCCATATCTTTTGATTGTTTTTTAACTTATTATCTTTATCCTTAATAACCCAAAGATATTTATATTAATCACTCTTCTGAGTTCTACTGAATTTTTAACTTAATAATAAAAGTTATATTCTGCTCACAAAGGAAAATTATTTACTTTTACTAGATTTTTCTTATTATTAGGTTGACTGCTTCTTGTAAATTCTGTTGGCAACTCTTAAATTCTTGTTTTTCATCATTTGAAAACATCGTTGTTAAACTTGATGGATATAAAACAAAGCTCATAGTAACGAAAATATAAATTTGTTATGAATATCAATATTATTATGATCCTACCATATTACCTTAATTAAATATTTAATCTCAAGTAATTAGCCTAATTTAATAAATCATTATAATTGTCATGAAATTACAACTTAATTAATATTTTTAGTTAAGGTTATTATAACAAGGGATCATAATATTATGGAAATTCATAATATTTATTAATTAAATAACAAGGATTTACTTTTATCTTGTTCATATTGTCGGAAATTGTACTAGTATAAAGAATTTCTGTTTTTCGTAAGAATGCATATCCTTGTTCTTCAAATCTTATATATCCCAATCATTTTTAAAGTTTGAATTTCATCTGATATGATAAAGTTAAGAAAATCTAGAAAGACATTTTTCAATTTAATATACTTTATAAGGTTCTATCGTCATCAGACACAATTTTGACATATTTTATATGAGAAATTTTGTTTTTCTCAATCAAGTCGATTTCCATTTTAGAAAAAGAGAAATTCTATAGGTATTTTGTCGTTTATCATAATAGATTCATTTTTACCAAAGTATCATTATACAATGTACTTAGGTTGTGGTTTATGTCTATATGCTAAAGTTCTCTCAATAAAATCATTGTCAGTAACGATACCTTTAATCTTTTAGTAAATCCAGTATACTTTCATCTTCGCCTATCAAAATTCCCTTTCTTTCAAATAATTGCATTACACATATTGTAAATCCTACATGTGCACAACTATCATCTTGACAATAGGTACAGAAAGGAGCACCATCATTTAATTTTACTTTTATATAAGAATGTATGGTATTATCATTTAAAATACATTCTTTAGCTTTTTCATACTTTTTAAGTATAATATGATTTTTAGAAGATGTTTTATTTTCTGAATTTAACCATTCCATAAAAGCAAATTCGCCATCATCTAAATCAAGAATATGAATAGGGTCTTCTTTCTGAGACGCTATTACTGCCTTTTTTGCTTTTTTGTTTTTATCTTTGTCGAACATTTCAAAATCTTCTTTTGCTGTTCCTATGGCTTTCAATAGAATCCATTTAGATAGTAAATCTACACAATAATAAAAGAAAATATAAACATTTGGAAAGTATTATATATAGAAATTTTTTATGCTTTCATTTTTAAATTTCTTTTATATTTTTTTCTTAATTTGTTTGTTAAATGCTTTACAATTCAAAAGTATTATTAAGATAGCAGCTGTTATTATGGCAGTGGCATCTGAGGCATCCACCAACGCTAAAAGTAAATTCCTAAAGTTCCCTGTGAAATATGTGGACTTTTGTTCGATACTGTAGATATAAAGGAAGAACATAAGAAATTAGAGTATGTCGAACATAAAAGGCCAAGTGGTGTAGGTTAATTTAATGAGAAATAATAACGAGAATTAAATTTATCTCCCAAGATTCTAAAATACAGTAATGTCAATGGCTAAAGGTAAACTTTCTTTAGTTGTAGTAAAAGCAGGATATCATTCAGGAATAATTTACATCTTTCTTATTGCCTTCATTATGGATTGCAATAATTACAATCTTTCTATTGATTAAACTCTCAAATAATTATTTCCTTGATGAAATTTAATTTTTATAATAATGAAATGGATAATACAATTTTTTACTTTTTTAGTTTAGATTAGTTTATTTAGTAAAACTATACAAAAATTTAACACATTTTATAAGTAACAAAAACTATTATCAATAGTAGTTAGATGTACAGTTTTAAGACAGATACAGATAAGACTCAATGTTTTACTTGTATGACTGAAAATCCATAATTATTATGGAGGGTGATGGGATTTGAACCCATTACTTCTCTTCATGGGATTATACATAATTTCTTTTTCTATAATTGTTATGGAAAGAAAAGTAAACAAATAACGAAAAGGCTGTTGCTTCTTGATACTTATCTAGAACTATTTGTTGTGCCAATTAATGCTTGAAAGAAAGGTTTGTACTCGGGTGATGAAGCCTCAATCACACCAAGTTGTGCTAAAAATGTAAGATCGTCACGAATTGCTTTATGTTCTATGATTTTACCATCTTCACCAATTTGGTATATGTGAACTGCTTCATATGAGATTTTGTTTCCAGTTGGTGGAAGAATAAAGAAGTTGCCTGTATGAGTCCCAGTAAAATTTATTATAGACACAACAATGTTATCTTGAGAAATAATTGCCTGTTCTTCGTGACGAAGATCAGGAAAAGCAGTACGTATATTCTTAACGGTGTCAATAAATTCTTCAGGTCCTCTAAGATCTCCTCTAACTGGATCTACTTGTGATTCACGATTGAAATATAATGGACTTATAAATTCAGAAACATTGCTTACATTTCCTGTATTAAAGGCTTCAATAACTTGCCTTGCTTTATTGATATTATTTTCAATTGTTGTCTCACCTATTGCGCTATTTAACTGTAAAATTGGAGTTAGTGCTAGAAGAAAAGATGCAACAATTATTGAAATAAGAAAAATGGTCTTTGGACCAAATTCTGATGTTATGTGAAATCTTAAGTTCATTATTCATTCTCAATGTTATTTATTATATTTAGCAATTAGTCCCCTCAGACGCAACTTATAATTATCTCTCTTGCTTCTGGCTGTGGAAAGATCTCGCTAAACTTTCTAGGTCTCTTGTCCAAATATGACATCTGGGTACCATTTGGAAGCAAAGACAACCATTTGCATCAAGATAGAAGATCTTTATTGAGAAGAAAAGCAGATAAAATATTATTCAATTCAGTAAAAAAAGTTCCTGGTGATTGGTGTAGAAAATGCAATTTTATATTTGTAATACCATAATATCAAGAAGAGGAAATATGAAAAAGAATGTATTTTTATAAATCTTAATTGGATTAATTGTATTAAATTTTCTATTATCTCTATTTGTAATCTCTCAATTATTTAGATAGTTTAAATATATCCAATTTTTTGAATTAAGTTTAAAAGAACATTTACAAAGTAGAAAAAATAATCATATTAAATGATGTTCAATAGAAATAACACATATTTGGACATATAGTAATTGATTGTACTTATTAATATATAAACAATAAAACCGAGTGATAACAATGAAAAACTATAAGGCATTATCTTTGATTTTATATTATCGTTTTTAATCATGGAAGATAATTTCTTTTTTGCCTTTGTCATCTTTCTTTATAAATATTTATTTTATTTATTATTTGATTAACTTTGTTAATTAACAAAATTCTTTTAAGAAAATTGATTCATTGTTAGAAAATAAATAATAATTTAAAATCCAGAATTAAATTTTATTTCTTTCTAGTTAACTTTTTAACTAACTATAATAGTAAAAGATATCTTTTATTACAATCGAAATTTACTTATTAAATATATACAAATATGTCGGAAAGAAGAAATGATGATAATGATGATGAATTTGATAATACTACTACCAAATTCCTTTATGCTTTTACCCAAAGTGTATTAAATTCTGACAAATCTATAAGATGGGTTGCTATAACAGATCAAGATGGTAATATTATAAATGAACAAAATAGAAGAGAAGGATTTGAATCACTTCTTACTAAAGAAGAGAACCAGGAATCTGCAATAAATACAATAATTAGACAAAAAACAAGGACTAAATTTGAACCAAAAATAGGAAAATTAAGTTATGCACTTGGAAGATATCAAAAACTGAGCAGGTGTTTGATTCCGATCAATGAAAATTATTATTTGATTTTAACTATGGATTTTGATCAATATGATTTTGATAAAATAATAATGGAAAAAATCATTCCTTTAATTCAACAAGAAAAAGAGAAATTCGTTATCAACAACAAGAAAAATGAATAAAGAAAATTTAGACTATATCAAATACAAATTCCATGATAAAGATTCTGAATTTTATAGTTGGAAGTATGAAATACTTAGAGATAACGATAAATCAATAATATTAAGATTAGATATCAATGTATTACAAAAAGATATTGAACAATTAATAACAGAATTATATGAACGACACCTTTACATCTCATTATTATTAATCTGTTCAGATGAAATTGCTAATGAAGATTTGGTTAT
>JAICHH010000007.1 GCA_025922715.1 Nitrososphaeraceae archaeon | reverse complement strand
GAAAACAGAATTAATGGGTTTAATCATTCCATAAATCAAAAATAAATTACTTTATTTGAATCTTTAATTTAGAGACGCCCGGGCCGGGATTCGAACCCGGGTCGGAGGAGTGACAGTCCCCCATACTGAACCGGAATATACAATGCAGAATTTAATAATTCTTATAGTGCATCTCTATACTACCCGGGCGCATTAAAGTTGTTTTATATAAGCAATTAAAATATCTTTCTTTTCAATAGAATGGAACCGATAAAAAGCTATTAAAATTATATAATATAGATATATAATTAGTAACCTACTTAATTAATTTTATTTAAGTCAATAATCCTTATAGTAGTACCAAGTTTTTCAATGAAATATATCCTAAAAATAGAGCACACTGTACATCTAATAAATTAAGCACAAGTAATTTTGAAAGAAAGTTCAAGAAAGCAATGAAAGTTAATGAAAGCAGTAGAGATACCAAAAGTTTTAAAAACATATTTTTTTAAAGAATATAATTGATAAATGATTTTATCGACCAAAGAAAAAGAAAAACGTGTTGTAGAATGTCTAGAGCAGAATAAAAGTTATCGAGAAATCCAAGATCTATATCATATCTCTTCAAGAGATATAAGTTTTATAGTTAAAAAAACAAAAGAAAAAAAAGGACAAAGAAGAAGAAAAGAAGATACAAACATCTCTTACATCAAAAGCATATAAATTGTATACAAAAGGGAAGAATCCTCTATATGTTGCCACAACATTAGGTATTGGTGCATCGGAAGCAAAAAAAATCTATATGGATTATCTGGATCTTAAAGGCTGTTATCATTTAGTCGAGGTATTACAACAATTTAATAGACAAACAATTCAAAATTTTTCAAAGGCCTATATGACAAACGATAATAGAATAGATGAAAAAAAATTATTTGAAGCAATTAAAATCAGTACTAATCTTCCAAAAATCAAAGAAGAATATAGTAGTATATCCTCTCAATTAAGAGAACTACGAAATCAGAGAGACTCTTATTACTCACATAATAATTTTTTAATTAATAAAAACTTAGAACTGCAAGATGGATTAAGTTTAACACGAAATAAAATAAAAGAACACATTACTGAATTGCTAAAGCAAAAAGATTCGTATATTAGATTATCTATCATGACAATTTTAAAAATAATTAAAGATCCAGAAAAAGAAATTCTACTTAACAACAATAATCTACGCTCTTCTGATCAAAAAATTTCAGAGATGGTAGCCAAGTTTCATGACACTATTTCTGAAACCATAGTACATAGCATTATTAACTCATAATAATAATTATAATTATAATATGTATAATAATCAAGAAAAAATATAATTTAATGAATTTATTATAATTCTAATAAAGATTATTTCAAAATCGTATCAGTTATTATTTGGAACAATTTCTAAATATTAAATTCAAATTACTTAAATATATAATGTGTATAATTTTTAATCTTATTTCATTTATATATATATAATTTCTAAAATAACAACAAAAATCACTATGAATTTTATTTTAAAGATCATTAATTATTCTTTTTAGAGTATCAAGTAGATGAACACAATCAAAAGAAAATTAGATTCTATTCAATTCTTCATACAGAACTTTTTATTAAATCAAAAAGTCTTTTGTTACTCACTGCATAGAATGATAACTTGTTTTTTAATCCTAACTCAGAGTCTAATTCTTGACCATTACTAGAATACAATTTACCACCAGCTTCTTTTGCTATTAAATAAGCCGCTGCCATGTCAGTAGATCGAATCTTTCCTCTGATATCTATATAAGCATCCATAAATCCGCGAGCAAAATAACACAGTTCAAGAGCATTTGCGCCAAAATGTCGTATATGAGAAGAAAAAGAAATAACTTTTGAAATTTCATCTAAAATATGTAAAGGTACTCCGGATACATTTGTACCTATTAATACATCAATTGATTTAAGATCTTCAAGAGATGCAATAGAGCTGAAATCTTTTTCATTTCTAACACTAATTTTTTTATTATTAAAAAAAGAGCCTTTTTGTTTTGAAGCTGAATAAATATCGCCTGTGAACAAATCTAGTACTACTGCATCAGTCACAGAACTTAGTTTAAATTCATTAGCGAAAGCTAAAGAACAACAAGAGAAAGGAATACCACGAATTGCATTAGTAGTGCCATCAACTGCATCCATTATTACAAAACCCTTATTATTATTGTTGTTAGAAGAAGAATTAGAATTATAATTATTTAGATTAACTATTCCACATTCTTCTCCAATTACCACTGGAGAAATATTATTAGATTTAATTGTATTTAGCACTGCCATTTCTGCGACGATATCAATTTTTCTAGAAATATCTCCTCCAGCACCAAGACTTATTTTACTCGCGCCTTCACTTGTTCCTAATAAATCCTTAATTTCGTTATAAACATTCTTAGATGATTCAATTAAAATATCTAATATCATAAAAATATGTTATCGTGATGTTATAAAATGATATAGTACAAATATTATATTATATGCAAGTTAGAATCAATTAAATATGAATGAAAAAAATAATTATAATATAGAAATTTAATTGTTATTCAATTCTTTTGGAAAGCTTTTTTTTTCGTCGTCCTTTTATCAATTTATAGATTGATACTTTTATTCCAACGTAAATACTATACAAAAGTTTTAATTCCATATTATTATAATACAACATTTGCTTTTAAACATTAAGTAAGAAATTGAAACTTAAATATGAGATCACAACTGCTATCTATATAATAACAAAAAAAAGTAAAAAAATTAAATAATTATTATTAATTAAACGGGAAAATTAAATGATGATTGTTCCAATTCTAAAATTGGAATATAAATAGCCTGTGTATCATTACCTATTCCATTTACAAACTCGAATTTTCCAGTCAGCTGTTTTAATTCAATAAATTTTTTTACAGGCTTTTCAGTCAAAACCATATAGTGAATAACTGTATTGACGGCACCTGTTTCTATAAATAATACTTCTTTATCCTTAAAATTGATGTGATAAAGCATGGGCACCATTCCAATTGGTGACTGAGAAGCAAATAAAATCACCTTAAGCATGTCTTCCAAATTTTTATATTTTAGATATGTAGTTGAATAAACTTCAGCTGACGACATCAAATATCATACCCTATTATAATAGTAACCTATAATACTCTTTCCGTCTTTATTTATTAAAATAAATATACAAACAAACAGAGATAATTAGTAACAAAGAAAAAATATATGAGTTAATTTATAGTTCATTTATTGAAGGAATTTATAAAATATTTCTCTTTTCTACTTGTATTTTTCTTGATTATTGGTTTAATTCAATTTAATTTTGATTATATTTATTCTACTATTCAACAAACTGATAATAAAAAAAAACATATAGAAATTTGCTGTACATGGGGAAATAAACTTGCAGATGGAATACTTACATACGAAATAAATAATGCAAAACCTGAAACAAAGGAATTAGTAACATCTGCAATAAGTTATTGGAAAGAAAACATACAAGGAATTGAATTTAGAGAGACAGATAGTAAACAACAAGTAGATATTAAGATTTCATTTAGGAATGATAATGGAAAAGTTGCAGGACAGACCATGACTAATTTTGATTCAGATGGATTTATTTTTAACGTCAAGATATTGCTTGCTGAGAAGGCTTTTGGAAAACAATTGAACAAAAATGTGATTGAATATATAGCAAAACATGAGTTTGGTCATGCTCTCGGGTTAGGACATGCAAATTTTAATGAATCTCTTATGTCATCGTTGGTTTATAATTCATTTAACAAGATTTCAGACTGTGAAAGAGAAGCTGTTAATGAAGCAAACAAATGGAAATTAATAGACAATAACTCATCATCTCCGCAAATAAGCAAAATTAAAAAATATTTTTGTTAATTGATTGTTGTTTATTTATTTATTTATTGTTTACCTAAGTTCAATTATATTAATCTTATTTTTATTTCTAAATTATTAGTATATATTATTTATAGTAATTTACTATTATATGACCTAATTCTGCAAATTATACAATGTAACAAATATGAGAATAATAGACATAATTGTTATTTTCTTATATTATAAAGTTTTATTTATTTATTTAATTTGATTTTCTAAATCTCGATCACTCGGAGTAATTAGTTCCATAACTTTAGAATAAAGATACAAATATCTTCTTCCTTTGTCGGTTATCCTAAAAATTTGATCTTTATCGGAATATTCTATTAATTCACGTTCTAATAATATTGAAAGATAATCTTTTAATTGACTATAAGAAAGAAAAGCCTTATACATTATTTTTGTTTTAGCTGCTCCCTCTTTAGTAGCTTCTAGTATCAATGCTACTATATCAGTCCTGCTTCGATATTTCATTAACAGATTTTATAAATGGAATGCTTCATAAAAATTGATCGTAAAGTATTAAAATTATTAATATGAAAAATGTAATTGAAAACTAATTACGATTCCTTATTTTTTAAATCAATTTCTACTAATAATTGGATACCTTTTTTTGTGATAGAATAATTCTTTGCATTTTTTCTTATATAGTCTCTCATTCTTTCAATATGATAGTATATGGACCCTGTAGATAAAGCTGTAGCGTTTTGTATGTCAGAAAAACCAGCAGATCCATTTCTTTCAGCTATAGCACGTAATATTTTAAGTCTGGTTCTTCGAGCGCGGAGTTGGGTTTCTCCTATCAATATTGATATTGCTCAAATAAATTATTTATTTTTTACTAAATTAAATAAAAAATTTATAATAAAAAAAGTAAAAAATATGAAAAAATGTTATACTAAATAGTTGATATGTGATATTTATTATTACTAGATTATTTTTTATATTTTCTCTACTTACTTCGTAAAGCTTATAGAGATATAGATCAATAACCATAACTGCGATGTCATATGGGGTCGTAGCGAAGCCTGGCATCGCAACGGGCTCCAGATCAAAAAAAAGGGCTGGTAATATCTTGAAGATACCCGTAGGTCAAGGGTTCAATTGATAATGATTAAATCACTATCAGAACAACTCCCTTCGGCCCCATCTCTATGTAATTAAATTCATTATAAAGAATAGAGGCTGAAATTAACACATATAAAAAAAATTTATACACCTCCCTCACCCTCTATAAAGTTACTGCATATATTAATATGAGAAAATCATTTGCATAGTAATATGGAAAATGAATCAAAATCAAATGCTAATGTTGCAATAATTGATCTAGATATTCAAGATATAGAAGGTGTAGGTCCTACTACTGCAAAAAAATTGAAAGATGCCGGTATTATTTCTGTAATGGATTTAGCTGTAGCTAGTGCAGAAGAACTATCTGAAAGTATTAATGCTACAAAAGAAACAGCAGCTTCATTTATAATTTCAGCTCAAAAACTATTAAGAGAAACAAATGTCTTAGATAAGGAATTTGTTACCGCAGATGATGCATTACAAAAAAGAAGATCAATGCTTAGATGTTCCACAGGTTCTTACGCATTAGATGATCTTTTACTTGGAGGAATAGAAACACAGGCTTTAACAGAATTCTATGGTGAATTCGGATCAGGTAAATCTCAAGTTTGTCATACTTTATGTGTAACAGCAAAACAACCAATTGAGGCAGGTGGATTAAATAGCTCTGTTATCTATATAGATACAGAAGGTACATTTAGACCAGAACGAGTTGAACAAATAGCAAGAGCAAGAGGATTTGAGCCTACAGAAATTCTTAAAAGTATAGCAGTTTGCAAAGTTTATAACAGCTCTCACCTTGAATTAATAGTTAAAGATTTAGGAAAATATATTGATGATTTTAAAGCAAAATTAGTTGTAATTGATAGCATAATATCTCTTCATAGAGCTGAATTTTCTGGAAGAGGAACTTTAGCGGATAGACAACAACGATTAAACGGCATGTTACATAAATTAATAAGATTAGCAGAGATATACAACATAGCAATAGTCATAACTAATCAAGTGCAGTCATCACCTGATACGTTCTTTGGCGATCCTACAAAAGCTACAGGAGGTAATGTTTTAGGTCATGCCTCTACATATAGAATTTATCTTAGAAAATCCGGAGAAAATAGAATAGCAAAAATGATGGATTCACCATATCATCCTTATTCAGATACAAGGTTTACAGTTACTGAAAAAGGAGCAGACGATATAGAAGAGCAAACACCAAAGAAGGGAAGTAAAAGATCAACAGCAGCAACAACAACAACAGCGTCAAAGAAGAAAGAAGAAGAAGAAGAAGAAGAAGATCAACAGGAATAAATAAATAATAATGGACTGTAAGGTTAAATCCTTATACTTTTTTATTGTTTATCATATAACTTTTTTTTACTAAAAAACCATTTTCCTAATCTTATTATTGCTATACCCCCAGCGATAACAACAAGAATAATTACTAGAACTATTGGAGCGATCAATAAATTTAATGGATAGGGAGCATTTGAAATGTATATACATTTGGGTCCGTTGTCACATAATTTTGTAATAGGAAAGACAAGTAATACTGTTGCAAAGATGACTAAAAAAATTGTTCCAATTGATGCAATAACCGCACCTGCTTTAATTACCAATTCATATTTCATATTGTAATCGCATTAAGTTTATTATTAATAAGTTATTGATTATTATTATTATTATTATTAAATATCAGTTTTTGATAATCAGAGCTTTGATATATCTATTGTTACAAATCGATAGAAATCCTTATATGTTACCTTAGAATATTTTTCATTATAATAAATAAATGGAAGATTTTTGTGTTCATGTTCATCCCATAAATCGTGAACTTGATCAAAATATTCCTTTTTGCTTTTTCCTTTAAGTCTTAAGATTTCATGTAATAAAACATGTGAAACTCTTGCACAATTATAATCTGCAAAAAATTTTGAAATTTGTTCTTTAGATTCTATATATTCGGGTCTTTTCCATTGAATCATACCAAAGTTATTTGTAGCATATCCCGATACATTACAATCAGTCCAAAAGGGTTTGAAAAATGAGAGATAAAAATGATATACTGATTTCCCTCTGCCTTGATGATCTCTTAATAAATAAGCTAATGACATTCGATCAAATATTCTTCCAGTGATTACAGGAAGAATGTCCGCATCAATATTAAAATTTAAAGCAAAATTTCTTTTTGTCCACCAATGAAAGAATTTAACCATGGAAGATACATAATCCCAATCTTCTTCTTGTCTTTTTTTCCATTCTTCATTTTTTGCAACATATATGAAAAAAAGTTTGTTTAAATTGGATTGCATAGCCCCTATGAAAAATTTATCCTAATTGTTATTAGAGCAACTATAACAACCACAGCAATTGTAATAATTGATTATTACAATTACAATGATACATATTATTATTTTGAAAAAGAGATGTGGTGGTGATATGAGGTTTAATAATGTATTTCTTCATCAATCTATAATTATAGCTAAAAAATTCTCTATCACTAATAATATTGCAATTGTTGATAGGTATCTTGAATTCATCCATATACATATATTCCTATGTAAAAATACAATAAAAAACCTATCTAATAATAACGTTAACCTATTAAATAATGATAAAAATGGAAGTTAATCAAGAATATATTAGACTACATAATATATTAATTGTTGGACGATCTTGATTTAAAAATTAACAACTGGATTGTAAATACAGTTAATCCTTTAATAAAACCTAACAAGCTTGATAAAATTTTAGAATGTGCTTTAGAACTTTCAAAAATAATTTACTATAATGATATGAATGTAGAAAAATATTTAGATGAAATAAACTTGATGCAAAAGGAACTTAATATTAAAAAAGAAAAGTCTAATATCAATTTTAGTCGACCGACTCAAATAATAGAGTTAATAAACGATTATATGTTTAAAGAAAAAGAGTTCAAAGCTAATATACATGACTACCAAAATCCATTAAATAATTTTTTAAATGTTGTGATTGAAAAGAGAATAGGAATTCCTATAACATTATCAATAATATATATCACTCTTGCACAAGCAATCAACTTTAAGTTGTATCCGGTTAATTTTCCCAAACATTTTCTAGTTAAATATGTATTAGATGATGTTAATAATAATGAGATAATAATTGATCCATTTAATCAAGGTAGAATAATGGATGATTATGCTTTAAAAAACTTAATGGATAGTTTTTTTCCAAATCAAAATATTCCATTAACAAAAAAATTAGTTGAAAAAGCTAATTTATCCCAAGTAATGATACGAATTCTAAATAACGTAAAAGATAGTTTTTTTGAAATTCAAGAGTTTGATAAATTAAATATAGCAAATGAAATGATTTTTGCGATAGATCCTAAAAATACATATGCAATCAGGGACAAAGGAATAATATTACATGAGAAAGATCCAGAAAAATCCTTGGAATTATTGAATCGATATTTAGAGCTCGAACCAGAAGCAAATGATGCGGATATTATCTTAAAGATTATTAAAAGCATAAGAGAAAAAAATAATAGATATAGATAAGAGTGTATATTAGGAGGAGTAGGTTGTATATTAGACGCATTATTATTTAGTTTATAAATGGTAAAAAAAGAATAGACTACTTATTTTATAATTGGAAAATCTTTTTGCAATTTTATAAATAAATCTTTTGCATTTTTTCTTGCATCTTCTTTAATTTCTTCGTTAAAGATAGTATTGCTAAGAGAATCCAATATGGTTTGTAGTTCTTGTTCATTTATAAAAAGCTCATATTTTTCTTTAGTCATATTTTCATAATTCAGTATAAAGTAATATAAAATTCTATTCATTGTAAAAAATTATTATGAGATGTAATAAAAAATAAATATTTACACCATTTAGCAAGATATAGAAAAATAGTAATTTATAGACGATTTATTAGATGAATTTACACCAAGGAAGAATATCTTCTCTCTTTAATTTATCAAGCTTTATATTTGCTTCTTGTAATAATATGTTACCATCTTCAGGATAATCATGTAGAACAACAATTCTTTCGATACCTACAGTTATACACATTTTACTACATTCTAAGCAAGGTGCAAATGTACTATACAAGGTTGTACCTTTTGTGCTTGAACCGTTTCCAAATAATGCACATTGCATGATTGCATTAGCTTCAGCGTGGGTACATAAACATCTTTCTAAATTATCTCCTGAATTTAATTTTCCATTAATTCTTTCTTGACATCTTTTGCACCCACCGTCGATGCAATTAAGTATTCCAGGAGGAGTTCCATTATAACCTGTAGCTATCTGTCTATTATCTCTAACTATAACTGCTCCTATTTGTCTGGTAAGGCAATTAGATCTTAATTTTGCAATTTCAGCTTGAAGCATAAAATATTCATCCCAAGTTGGCCGTACTTTGTTCCAATTTAACATATTTTTTTCTTGCATAAAGTAATTTTGGATCTTAACTATAATAATATAAGCATGAATATAGCATTATAATTCTAAAAATTTTTATGTGAATTTATAATTAAGATCAATAAATTAGGAGTAAATAATATTATGCGTAGTTCTTTACAAAAAAATGAGGAGAAAAGGGCAAGAACAATCTTTCTTGTTGTATTTTACTTTTGTGCTACAACAATGTTCCTAATTACTATTTACTCTTTATACATAAGTATAGGAGAATATTTAAGTACAGGAAAAGTAGTTATAGGTGAAGTTCTTGTCAATACAGAATTTCCCTTTCCAGGATTAGCAAAATTGGTAACTTATTTAATGATAGTTACTGTTGTTGGTTGGTATTGCGTTACAAAATTAGGAGCAGATAAAGTAAATACAATACCTGAATCGATAAAAGCTATTTTTCAATTAATCGTTCTTGCTATAATGGTAATATCGTTATATGAATTTGTTTACAATTTTGTTATATGGAATTCATTCATTACAGTAGATGCAATAAATGGAATAATACGATTAGATGATATAAATGTGCCCTATCCTAATCCTAATACACCATGGAATCCAGTATTTGCTACCAAAATGTCTTTATCAGCTCTACTAATTTCTGCTCATGGATTTTATCTTATCTCAAAACATAAGCCCCAACATAAAATAGTTTAATGTGTGAAAAGAAATTTTTTATTAGTTACAATTAATTATAGTTTTCCATAATTTCTCCTATACATTTTGTAATATTAATCAAAAGATCAATTCTTGCAAATTCATTTGGCGAATGTATTCTAGAGTATACATATGTACTGCCTATTGAAACAGAAGAAGCTTTGAGAATCTTTTGAAATGAGTGCATCGGTCCAGTCCCAGCTGATGAGACGTTTAAAATTACATCTCCAAAAACTCTTTTAGCTGACTCTGTTATTATTTTAACAAATGGATCATTTGGAGAAGTTCTTGAGGCTGCTTCTCCATGAATGAAATTGATATTTATATTTTTGAAACCCAAGTCTTTAATATGTTGTTGAAGTTTAGCAAATTGTTTTTGTGGATCCATATCAGGAACAAGACGAAAGTCAAGTTTAACTTTTGCAAACGATGGGATTATAGTTTTAGCACCCTGTTCTACATATCCTGAAACAAAACCAGCAATATTACATGTAGGAGAACCACATAATGCTTTTTTAACATCAATTCCCGAAATATCACCTAGAAACCTGGATATACCGTATTCCTTTTTAAATTCATTTGCATCAAACAATTCTAAATTAAGAATTTTTTCTTCTTCTTGATTAAAATTTCTTATATCATTATACCAATCTGAAATTAATATTCGTCCATTTTCGTCTCTCATACTATTGAGTAATTTAATTAAGTTCCATGCTGGATTTTCCACAATTACTGCTAAACTGGAATGAGTATCTTTATTTGGACCATAAGCAATCAATTCAACATACAATAAACCTTTCATCCCTAAACTTATAATGGGAATATTTTTTTCATTTACATATCCAAATTCCCATATAATTCCATCACAGGCAAACTTTTCTTTGTATTGGGTAAGATATTTTTCTATATGTATACTTCCGATTTCTTCTTCTCCTTCTACGATAAATTTAATATTGCATGGAACGTCGCCTGTTTCTCTTAGGAAATACTCTACTGCTTTTATTCTTGTTATTAATTCACCTTTATCATCTGATGAGCCTCTTCCATAAATATAATTTCCAGAAACCTCACCACTAAAAGGAGGAACATCCCATTGATCTAAAGGATCTTCAGGTTGAACATCATAGTGATTATAAAATAAGATAGTTTTGCCGTTTGGATTTTTTTGTGATTTTATTTCTCCATATACTACAGGAGGAGGAGGAGGAAGAGAAGAGGCTGCAATATTTTTATCTTTAGGATCAAGATAAATAATTTCTGATTTAATCCCTACTCTATTCATAAGAGCAAAAACTGCCTCTGCGCATTCAACAAGATTTTGAGCTTTTGCAGAAACACTAGGAATTTTAATCAATGTCTTAAGATCAGAGATCATTGTACTAATCTCTGAATCAACAATTTTTTCTATCGAGCTTACCAATATTTTAAATTTGTAAAAGAATAATTTAACTTTTCATAAAAAAGTACATATTAATAATGATATGGTTTGAATTATAGAATATATTTTAATATAATCATAACAGGAATACATATAACCATGTTTTTGTGAAACGATTATAATGACGTCTTCATCATTCTTATCTTTTGACTCAAAGAATATTTTCTTTAATCCACAGTCCATTGCTGTAATTGGGGCTTCTGAAAAGGCAGGAGTGGGAAAGGCTATCTTTTCAAATATCATTAATGGTTATAAAGGAAAAATATACCCTATTACTCCATCTAATCTCACTGTGTTTGGAATCAATGCTTTTAAAAGCGTTATAGATGTACCAGAAAATATTGACTTGGCAGTAATAGCCACTCCAAACAAGATTGTTCCTCAAGTAATGGAAGAAATAGGAAAAAAGAAAATCAAAGGAGTAATAATAGTTTCAGCAGGATTTAAAGAGGTTGATGAATCTGGAGCTCAACTTGAGAAGCAGATTGGAGATATTGGTAAACAATACGGAACAAGAATAATTGGTCCAAATTGTTTAGGAATAATGAGCTTATCTCAAAGTAGCATGATGAATGCTACATTTTTAAAAATTACACCAGAAGCTGGAGGAATAGCTCTAGTATCACAAAGTGGTGCTATATGCGCTGCTACTGTTGAAGATGCTATAGCTCAAGGAATAGGCTTTTCAAAAGTAATTAGTATGGGAAATAAAGTAGATATGGATGAAAATGATATATTAGAACTACTTTCAGAAGATGATGATACAAAAGTAATTGTCATGTATCTAGAGGATATTCATGATGGAAAAAGATTTATGCAAATAGCTAAAAGAATAACTAAAGAAAAAAAGAAACCTATTCTTGTATTAAAAGCAGGAAGAACACCTGAAGGAGCAAAAGCTGCTATGTCACATACCGGTGCTTTGATGGGGTCTGATGAAACATATGATGCTTTGTTTAAACAATCAGGAGTTATAAGAGTAGATACCATGCAAGAATTATTTGAAACATCTACAGCTTTTGAGAAACAACCAATACCGCCTTCAAATGGTGGAGTAGTCATAGTATCAAATGCAGGTGGACCAGCCATAATTTCTACAGATGCTTGTTCAAAATATGGATTAAAAATGGCAGATATTTCTCAATCAGAATCGGAAATAGCCAAAGTCATACCTCCTCATGGTTCAGCTAGAAACCCTGTTGATATAGTAGGAGATGCAGATTTTAATCGATTTGAAAAAGTGCTAAATGAAGTCTTATCTAATGCTAATGTTAGCGCAGTCGTTACTATGTGTACACCTTCTGCAACATTAGATTATAATGAATTAGCACAAACAATAATAAAAACATCCAAAGATTCTGGAAAAACAATGTTGGCGGCCTTAATGGGATTAGCGGAAGGAATAGAAAATAAAAAAATTCTTTCAGATGGAGGAATTCCTCATTTTATGTATGCAGAACCAGCAATAAGAACATTAGAAGCAATGTTTAGACACCGTAGATGGATTGAAAAAGAAGACACTCCTCCAAAAAAATTTGAGGTAGATAAGACAAAAGCAAGAGATGTTTTAGAGAATGTGATAAAATCTAACAGAATTAATTTGCTTGAAGAAGAAGGTTATGAAATATTAAAAGCATATGGATTTTCAACTCCAAAAAAATTTCTGGCTACAAATGAAGAAGAGTCAGCAAGAGCAGCCGAAGAAATAGGTTATCCAGTAGTTATGAAAATTGTTTCTCCACAGATCATTCATAAATCCGATGCTGGAGGTGTTAAGATTGAAATTAAAAATAAACAAGAAGCTATAAAAGCATTTAATGAAATATTATTAAATGTAAAAAAATACAAATCAGACGCAGAGATCAAAGGAGTTTTAGTTCAAGAAATGATAGGTTCTGCAAAAGAGACAATTTTAGGTGCAAAAAGAGATCCATTATTTGGGCCATTAATAATGTTTGGTTTGGGTGGAATATATGTAGAAGTTCTAAAAGATGTTATATTTAGAATAGCTCCAATAGATGAACAACAAGCAAAAGAAATGGTAGAATCTATAAAAACTATCAAGCTATTAAAAGGAGTAAGAGGAGAAAAGGAATCAGATATAGATGGAATAGTAGAAAGTATTCAACGACTATCACAATTAGTTACTGATTTTCCAGAAATTGAAGAATTTGATATGAATCCATTACTTGTATTAGAAAAAGGTAATGGTGTAAGAGCAGTAGATGTTCGAATAGGATTAAAAAATCAGAAAGATAAAACGATATAATAATAAAGTTGGAATAAAAAAAATATTATTCTAGTTTTTTACCACATTGTTCACAATAAAGAGCATCTGATTCATTAAGGTATTGGCATGTAGTACACATTTTTTTATCTATAGGAGAAGTATTAGATGGTGGTGGTGATATTTTCTTTTGTTCCCTACTTATTAAAACAATATCTCCAATTTTAGAAATATTAGACCAAGTAATTTCATTATATAATTCATCGCCATTAGTTTCAGATGTTTTATCACGATTATCAATTTTTAATGTAATTTGTATTGTACCATTAAGCGATTTTCTAAGTCCTATTTCTTGAACATTTCCTACTAGCATAGCTTCATGATCATAAACTGGCATTCCAATAATTGACTGAATAGGAAAATATTTTCCTTTAGCGATACTTATATTACTACTAGATTTTGTATCTATACTCTCAGATTGTATTAAATCTGAAGTATTTTCTTCAAAAGTATTAGAGGGTAGTATAGATTTTTCAGATTCGCTTTTATTTTTAGTAGGTGATGAATCGGAAATATCATTTACAGATTTAGAGACATCCGATGACTTTTTGATTGTAGAAAGAGAATTAGTTTTACTAGGAGAAGGAGGAGGGGTTTCATTATCAAATTTACGATATTGAGAAATAACTGCATTACAAACGGAGCATTTGTATTCACCTTTTTCAATTAAAACAACTCCTTCGCCGACATCTTCATTTGGATTTTCATAATTTAAATCTGGAGAGGTTGGATAGTCTTTCTCACATTTATTGCAATAATATTTTAAAATTCTGTCTTTTGGTAATCGTCCAATTCCTGCTATAAATAATTCAGGCCCACCCAAATTCCCTTTTTTTTGTTCATTATCTGAAATTCTAGCAATAACATAGCCTCCAGAGCCTCGTAGCTTTTTTTCTTTTAATTCTTCGTCTTCAGCCATCATTAAATATATCATCATAATAACGCAAAAAACAGTCGTATTAGTGTTTGTATTATTTTCTTAGTTATTATTATTTTTTTTAAAATAGATTTAATTACTTAATAATGTCATCATATATTTTTACAAATTCGCAAAAGATTTAGATTAGATAAGATGAAAGATTGTTTATTAAACTAAGTGAAATTTTAATGACAAGATTATTCAATGAACTGGGACTAAATAAAAAACTGCTACTAGCTCTAAAAGAAAGTGGATATACAACACCATTTCCTATTCAAGAAAAAGCAATTCCTATTATCTTGGAGGGAAACGATGTAATTGGACAAGCACATACTGGAACAGGAAAAACTGCTGCATATTCATTACCTATTTTAATGAAAATGAAAAACGCAAGAAATGCACAAGCTTTAGTATTAGTTCCTACAAGGGAATTAGCAATTCAAGTAGCGAGGGAAATGAATAAACTTGCAAAATACACAGATACAAAAGTAGCTGCTATTTATGGAGGACAAAATATGAGAAATCAAATTATTAGACTCGAAAGAGGAATTCATATTATTGTTGCCACTCCTGGGAGATTAATTGACCATATAGGACAAAAAACAATATACTTGGATACAATAGATTTTGTAATATTAGATGAGGCTGATCGAATGTTGGATATGGGATTTATAGAAGATATTAATTATATATTATCAAAGGTAAAACATAAAAAACAATTATGTCTTTTTTCAGCAACAATACTTCCAGAGATAATAGAAATTAGTAAAAGATATATGAAAAACCCTATACATATTACAGTAAATCAAAATGATATTACATTAAAAACCATAGAACAAATGTATTTGATTACAAATGAAAAAGAAAAATACAATCACTTGTGTTATTTAATTAAACAGAGCAATAATAATCAGATGTTAATTTTTACTTCTACAAAACAGAAGGCTGAAGAACTAGCTATGAACTTAAGAAAAAAAGAACTATTAAAAGTAACTGCATTACATGGAGATCTGTCTCAGAGACAAAGAAATTATGCAATGCATAAGTTTAGAAATGAGCAAGAGCAAATTCTAGTGGCTACAGATATTGCAGCAAGAGGAATAGATATTCCTTCCATAAAATACGTTATTAATTATGATATTCCTAGGGATCCTATAACCTATTTTCATAGAATCGGTAGAACTGCAAGAGCAAATTCTGATGGCAAAGCTATATCTCTAGTTGCGATCGAAAAAATTTCCGATTTTGAAAAGATTTTGAGATATACTAAATATAAGGTTCGCCAATTAAATGAGGAAATTGGCATTCCAATACCTAAAATTCAAAAAGAGTTTAAAAAACGCAATTATTTAAACAAAAATAAGCCCTTTAACAAATGGTCAAAACATAATTATAAAAATAGTAAGAAAAAAAAATACATCTATAAAAAATCTTCAAATCGAAATTTCAGGAAGAATTAATTTCCAAACTTTTGATACATATTAGGGTTGCTAAATAAACTCAATTTTCTTTTGTCATATTTATTAATAAATTATAGTTAATTTAAAATACTAAAGTAGAGACTTCGGTAAATATATAATACCTGAATCACAACATATACTATCGTTATGCCATCTATTGATAATGAAGAATCTTTTGATAATGAAGAATCTTTTACCAAAATATCCAATTTAATAGGTGGAGAAGAATACCAAAAGGTTGCTAAAGCACTTTTAAATACAGAAGATGCAACTGATGAAGAAATTGCTGGTGCAACAGGAATGAGAATCAATGTTATTAGAAAAGTATTATATGATATGTTTGGAAAAGCGTTAATTACTGGAATTAGAGTTAAAGATGAGAAAAAAGGCTGGTTTGTTTACCGTTGGCGTGCAAAAAGTGATCAAATTGACCATTTCATAGATAATCAGAAAAAAAAAATTCTGGATAGATTGCAAAAAAGATTAGAATATGAAGAATCATCAGAATTTTATCATTGTGGAAATAATGAATGTCAAAGAATAAAATTTGATATAGCTATAGAGTCTTTTTTTAAATGCCCTACTTGTAAGGAGAACCTTAATATGGTAGACAATAACTATACAAAAGAAGCACTAAGATATAAAATTGATGAAATACTATCTGAAATATCTACAGAAAAATAATTAGTATTTAGTTATTATAATAAAGCGTTATTTCATTATCATTTTTATTTTGAATAATTTTAGTCAGCTTTAATTTTATCCCTTGTGATATTGTAGAATATCCTCTTCCTTCAACAAGAGTAATAGCATTTCTTCCACCTAGAACTATTGGCGCAATAGTTATAATTAATTCATTTACAATTCCATCATGTAAACAAGACCAATTTAATTCTCCTCCTCCTTCGATAAGGATTTTTCTATAACCCATATTGTATAGCATATTGAAAAGTTTTTTTAAATTTATTAACTTTGATCCAATTATTATGACATGTGCTCCTAATTTCTTTATTTTTTCTACAGTATCTTTACTTGCCTGTTTTGTAACAACAATTATAGTTTTAATTGTACCAGCAGTTTTTAGAATTTTGGAATCTAATGGTATTCTACCGTAACTATCTATAATAATACGAGTCGGACAACTTCTATTATTTCTTCTAATAAATCTAACAGTTAACATAGGATTGTCTATAAGAACTGTATTTATACCCACTACAATTGCATCAACTTTAGAGCGTAATTTATGAACGCGTACTAAATCTTTCTTTGAAGAGATACGTGAGTTGCCAGTATAAGAAGAGATTTTACCATCTAAAGTCATAGCAGAATTAATAATTACTTTTAAATCAGAAGGGAATTTCATTTATAAACCTGCCATTGATCATGATAGCTTTTATTGCCCCATAAGAAAGTCTATGAATAATAGAAGAATAGATATTATGAATTGGTTGTAAATCTATGTGATACTTATCAATAAATAAAATATCCGCATATTTTCCAATATCGATTGATCCAGAATTTAAATTAAATATTTCTCCAGGATTAACAGTAATCATTTTTAATAATTCTTTTGGGTCGATGTAATTAGAATATTTAGATGAATGTGATTTAATTACTTTCCATAAATAATCTAGTTCTTGTAAAAGATCGGGAGAATTAATCATTATATTATCAGTACCTATCGATATCTTAAATCCTAATTTTACCATAGTCACAATATCAGGAATTCCATTTCCAAGAATGCCGTTAGATCTTGGACATAATACTATGCCTATGTTATTATGTAAGGCAAGAGTGAGATCTTCCAAAGTAGCATGTGTCATATGGATCAGAATATCTGGTTTAAGAAAATTAATAATCCTCTCGACTTCTGTTTTTCCTGTAAGTAATTTTGAGAATTTGATAGTACTTTTGGATTCAGCTGCATGAATAGCAATTATTTTTTTTCTATGATATAAATAATTATTCTTTTTATTGAATTCTTTAACTTTATGTATATATTGTTTAAGAGCATCATCTGTATTTTCATTTGCCCCACTTAGTCCTAATCCATCACTTAATTCTAATACTCTTGAAAGAGATTCCAAAGATGGTTTTTGTAATTTATCTACTAATTTCTCATCAATATTTTCTTCTTTAGTTTGTTGTTTTTTAATTTCCAATATTTTTTTTAAATCAAAATATTGTTCTACTCTACCTAAAATTACTGATTTTATAGGTAGATCCCGTATAGAATCTTTTAATAATTCAATTCCTTCTGGACCGCCTTCACGAAAATCTACAAAAGATATTGTACCTTTTATCATCATTGAAATAGCAGAAGTTCGTATAAAGTATTTTAGATGTTCTTTGATACTTTTATTCAATATTTTCTTTTTAATTCCATAAACAGGATGAATCATTTCATCAAAAGTAGAACTAAATGATATATCCTTTCCTATTGAATCTGCTATATGAGTATGAGAATTTATAAAGCCAGGTATAACAAGAAATCCTGTTCCATCATAAAGTTTTGTATCAGTAAATTTGTACTTATCAAAATATGTGTCTTCGCTTCCAGCTTCTATTATTATTCCATTTTTATTAATGCATATAAATCCTTTATTTATGTAAACTAAGTCTTTTCCATATAATAGACTAATATTTCTAATAATAAGAGTAGTCATTTGATCTCATAGATAGGAATAATTTGTCCTTTTTTACGCAATTTTCTAATGAAATCAAGAGCCTCTGTGGCATTTTTGGCTGAGTCTCTAGAGGTTCTTCCAAATCCTATGCCACAATTAAATTTAATATCCAATTCATAAGAAATACTATTTAATAAGTTAGAAATTTCATCTTTTTCTAATAGATCAGCAGCAATTACCATAAAGTTATCTCCTCCTAGAAAAAAAGTTAATGAATTTTTCTTGAGAAATTTATCCATAAGAAGAACATAAGATTTCATTACCTTAACAGTAGTTTCATAAGGAGATAAATGGTTTTCAAAACCTGATGAATCATTTATATCAATATGAAGTATTTTTACTTTTTTGTCATTTAAAGAGGAAAATCCTGAAAGATTGTTTATTTCACCATAAATTTGAAATTTTTTAACAAGAAATTTTTCATTTTTTCTTACCTGATAGGCTTGGATATTTGCATCTAATGGGGTCTTTCCAATTCCTATTGTAAAAGATATACACAAGTTAGGATGTTTAATAGAAATCTCTTTTCTAACTGAGAGATGATCTTCTAATGATAATGTATTTGTAATTACAAAATATTCATCAAATCTATTGAAGAATACAAGACAATTATATTTGGAAAATAGATATTGCAAATCATGATAAATCTGAGCTTGAAGCATTTGTAATTTTGCTTCTCTGTCACTACCCAAGACCAATGTCCATGGTCCATAACCTTCTATTTTGATTATTGTTAGCTGGATATTCATTTTATAATAATAGTAGTTTTATTTTGACTATATTGACTTTCATTTAATTTTTTTATTCTAGTTACCATATTTACAGCTGCATTTACTGCACGTATGGGAACTATTTTTGCTCTTTCCCATGCTTGTTCAATAGTCATGTTGGGTCCTGATATACCTAGTGCAATTGGTTTTTTATATTGTAATGATAAATCCGATATCAACCTTGCTGTAGTTTCAGCAATTATTATATCGTGATTTGTATCACCTTTTATAACTGCTCCTAAAGTAATTACAGCATCAATAGTATTATTTTGTAATAAATGACTTATTATTAGAGGCATATCAAACGTTCCCGGAACGTAACAAATATGACTAACATTAGAGTTTAACTTTGATGCATGAACTCTTGCTTCTTCTAACATAACATCAGTAATTTCATGATTAAATTCAGAAACAACTATTGCTAAGTTAACTTTGACCAATTGAAATTTAAATCACCGAATATGTCTTTAATTGATCAGCTTCTAATAAAGGAATATCTTTTAATTTTGCATATTTATATGCTTCATCAATAGAAAGAGATCTAAAAGTATGAGAATCAAGCATTTCACATATTGCAACAGCTGGGGTTAGACCTGCAATCTTTGCCAAATAAACAGCAAGTTCTGTATGACCAAATCGTTCTTTTAATAGACCTTTTGCAGCGATCAATAGTGAAACATGACCTGGAGTTCTAAAACTCTTGATAAATTCTGATACTCCACCATTATCAATATTTTTGCAAACTGATGCAAGTTTGGAAATTGTTAATGCACGATCATAATCAGTAATTCCAGTGTAAGTATCTCTATGATTAACAGAAATTGAGAATGAAGGTTTGTCTCCATATGGAGAACGACCATTTGTCATAGTGGTAAATAAAGGATGATCATTAGAAACACAGTTTAAAATATCATGTATGTACGATAATCCCAATTTTGTAGAAATATAACCATCTATAGCTAGGCACAATAGGCCTCCTGCGTCATTTCTTATAGTTGCTATATGATATGGTGTTATATTTTCTGCAGCTATTATCATATCAGTTTCATTTTCTCTACTGTCATCATCATGAATAAGAACAAATTTTCCTTGACTGAGTGCCATTATTGCGTCTTTTACAGTTGACAAACATAAATTATAAAAACAGCAGTTATTATATATTTTACTACAAAATTTGTTATTACTAATTTTTTGGTAAAAGTTTTGAAATATATTTACCAAGAATATCAAATTCAATATTAACTTTATCTCCAATTGATTTTATTCCTAAAGTAGTTTTTTTTAATGTATGAGGAATCAAAGATATGGATAATAAGTTGTTATTGTCAATATCTACAACGGTTAAGCTGATTCCATCAATTGTAATTGAACCTTTTCGTACTATATATTGGAAAGATTCGTTTAGGTCTTCAGAGATTTTGATAATAAGTTTTGTTTCTGTGGGAAAAACAATTTTGTCATAGATAATTCCTGTACAATCTACATGGCCTTGAACAAAATGACCATCAAACCTATCAGAAGCTCTCATACTTCTTTCAATATTAACCCTATCGCCTTTCTTTATTGAATCTAGACACGTTTTTCTTACTGTTTCTCCAATTACTGAAAATTCGGCAATATTATTATTTAATTTGGTTATTGTTAAACAAACTCCATTTACCGCTATACTTTGACCAATCTTTAAACCCTTACTTAAATTCCCAATATCTACAGAAAATTTAATTTCAGCAGGATACTTCGTCGAATTACCTTTTTTTATCTCGTTTATAGATTTTATTTCACAAAGAGATTCTATTATACCAGTAAACATTCTAGAATTTCATTTATTTATTGTTAATTAAGATAATATAAATACACAACTATTAATTACATTTATCTTAATAAAAATAAAAATTTAGAAAGGAATATTTTAATATATGTACTGTCTCTTTAGAGAAAATGAATCCGATCTTTTTTATAAGACAAGAGTTTAACAAATTTATTACAATGAGACTAGTTACAAATCATATATAATAAAGAATGAATTTTAATTGAATTGAGAGATTGATATATGTCAAAAGCTCGAAAACATAATATAATATAATAAAATTAACTCATACGTAAACAATTATTGTATTTACAAACATTAACTGAAGATAATAATGTTTCAATTTACCTACATTACCAGAAATAATAAACAGTATGTGTATGTTTGTAGTTATTATAATCAATTAATATATAGAAATCGATGAAGAAATAGAAAAAAGGCTGAAGCAATAGTATTAGGGCATATAGAACGTTGATTAAAAGATTTGAATAATATATTTAAGCTTTAATAAAATCTTTAATAGTCAAGCAAGGCTTATAATAATAATAAAAATAACCAAATACAATGAATAAAATAATAACCAAGCGTGGAAATCATGTTATTGAGAAAGTAAACGAATTTGAGTTTAAAATTAATGTTGATGATTCTAAAAAAATGAATGTACCAGTTACGATTTATGCAGATGATAGCTTAATTTTAAAAATGAGTGAAGATAGAACATTAGATCAAGCTGTCAATGTTTCAACACTCCCGGGTGTGAGAAAACATGTAGTTGTATTGCCAGATGGTCATGAAGGATATGGTTTTCCGGTTGGAGGAGTAGCAGCTACTGACATGGAAGAGGGAGTTATTAGTCCGGGAGGTGTAGGATATGATATTAACTGTGGAGTAAGACTACTTAGATCCAATCTTAACGTAAATCAAGTTAAACCTCATCTAAAAGATTTAGTAAATGAATTATTTAACTCAATACCATCAGGGGTAGGTAGCGAAGGAGCTATTAAACTCACTAAATCAGAATTAGATGAATTATTGATCGAAGGAGTTGACTGGGCTATTGAACATGGTTATGGGTATAAACAAGATTCTGAAGTATGCGAAGAGAAAGGTAGAATGATAGGAGCTAATCCAGAAAGTGTTTCTGATACTGCCAGAAAAAGAGGAGCGCCTCAGTTAGGGAGCTTAGGCTCAGGAAATCATTTTCTGGAAATTCAACAAATCCAAGAAATTTTTGATGAAAATGCAGCAAAGGTGATGGGAGTAGAAAAAGGTCAAATAACAGTACTAATACATTGCGGATCAAGAGGATTTGGTCATCAGGTGTGTAGTGATTATTTACGTTATTCCGAAAAATCTTTGAAAAAATATAATATTGAATTAATTGATAGAGAACTAGCATGTGTTCCAAATAATTCAATTGAAGGAGAAAATTATAGAAAAGCGATGTATTCAGCTTTGAATTTTGCATGGTCAAATAGGCAAATAATTACCCATTTTATTAGAAAAACATTCGAAAAAATATTTTCGAGTTCAGAAACAGGATTAGATATGAAATTGGTTTATGATGTAGCACATAATATAGCCAAAGTAGAACGTCATAAGGTTGATGGAGAAGGAATGAGAGACTTAGTAATTCATAGAAAAGGTGCTACCAGAGCTTTTCCGGCAGGTATGGAACAGGTCCCAGAGAAATATCGACAAATAGGTCAACCTGTCTTTATACCAGGGTCGATGGGAACAGCAAGTTGGATATTAGTAGGAAATAAAAAATCTCTTGATTTAAGTTTTGGATCAACTGCACATGGAGCTGGAAGAACTATGTCAAGAGGTGCTGCTAAAAGAAGTTATACCATTGAAAAAGTAAAAGCTGAACTTGATTCAAAAGGAATCTATATAAAAGCATTAACAAAAAATGGAATAGTAGAGGAAACACCTTTAGCTTATAAAGATGTAGACTCAGTAGTGAACGTGTCAGATAAATTGGGGATTGCAACTAAAGTAGCAAAGTTAGTTCCAATAGGAGTGATTAAAGGTTAAATGGAAGAAGATCCAGATATTGAAATTCTAAAAGCTAAGAAAATGCACGAAAGAATGCAACGTATGATGAAACAGAAAAAAGAAAATATAGAAAAAGATATTAAAAAACGTGAGCCTTCCCAAAGAGAGATCTTACTATCATACTTGTATGACCGAGGAGATGAAGTATTGAATTTAGCAGAATCTCAATTTCCATCAGAAACTAGAGCAATAATAAATAGAATAGTAGAACTTATTAATAGTGGAGAAATAAACCAAAAAATTTCGGGAGGAGAATTGCTATCGTTATTTCGAACAATAGGAATGAATGTTAAAATAAATACTACTATCAAAATTGAAGAACATGGAAAATATATGTCATTTGCAGAGAAACTTAAGCAGAATAAAGAGATTGAAGATGAAGAAAATAAAAGATAATGTCAATAAATATAAATATAAAGGTATTTCATCAAATACTTATTTTTTTAATTTATTTTTATACCATTATTAAAAAATGATATAGTAATATCGGTGAATTATTATTGTACCTATATCTCTCAATATTACTTTTCATAATTTTAAGCTTGATTATATATTCTACTTAAGAAAAATTAAAAAGTATTGTAATGTTACACTCTTCTTCCTCTTCTGCCACCAGGCTTTCTGGTTGTATCGTGAGGAACTGGAGTAACATCATCGATTCTTCCGATCCTAAAACCTGCTCTAGCTAATGCTCTTATTGCAGCTTGAGCTCCTGGACCGGGTATTCTAGGTCCTACTCCGCCAACTGCGCGCACTCTAATATGAAGCGCATTTATTCCTTTGGATTTTGCTGTATCTGCTGCAGATACGGCAGATTTCATTGCTGCATAAGGTGATGATTCGTATCTATCAGCAGTTACATGTCTACCTCCAGAACTAAACGATATTGTTTCAGCACCACTAATATCGGTAATATGAACTAAAGTATTATTATAACTGCTAAAAATATGAGCTACTCCCCATTTATACTGAGTAATATCTTCAGTTTCAGACATAATCTTATAATTCACTTAATTTGGATATTAAAACTTTGTTAATATATTAAGAAAAATGTAAAAATCCTTTATTTTCTAATAGAAAATAATCTTTACGTTTTTCAATTTTTTTTCTTTCATGAAACAATTCAAGTTTATTATCATATTTAACAAAAACATTACCACTTCCAATCATTGCTTTTCCTATTACAAATATTGGTAAATGAAATTTCTTTGCAAGAAAATTTACTTTTTGCAAATTCGAGGGATTGATCGTAGCTAGTATTTCGTATTCTTCACCACCATTAAATATCAGATCATAAATGCCTAGAGAATTATTTTTTG
>JAICHH010000006.1 GCA_025922715.1 Nitrososphaeraceae archaeon | reverse complement strand
GAAATAAATATCAACACAATAGTTGTATCTATAAAGAGAATTGCTGATGTCTTACAACAAAATCAAGATCTTGAGAGTATCACTCAAGAAGAAAAAGAGAATTTGGCAGGTGCTAGAATATCACTAACTGGAAGCATACTTGACGTAGAATTTGATAAAGAGATTGAGAATATAGAAAAAGTCTTGGATCTATTTGATAGACAATCAGATATTAGATTTAACATATTTCAATCAAAAAATCATATGAATTTATTTATAGAGAATATTAGTGAAATTAAAAAGATCTTTAGTAGTAATGATTCCCATACCATTACCCCAGCAAAATAAAGAAAGGTGTTTCAATGATTACCATTTCTCTTCCTTGGGAAGAAACAGAGTTGAGGAAAACGTATCAATTGCTATCTATGATATCAAATATCCTATATGATAATCAGATTTCATTACATAATGCATTTTTTACTCCCAACGAGATAGTTTTAATAATAAATGACAGGGATGCTGCAAAAGTATATGAATTACTTAAAGTTCTATAGATAATTCTAATAAAAAAGAATGCATATTTGAACTTTATATTTCATTTTGGTAAAGCTATATTTTACAAATTGACTTTTGTCAGAATGATATTTTTGCATAAAATATTGTTTTTACATCTTTTTCCAGATTTTAAAATGTTAGCGGATCGCAGAATGCTAGACAATTTATATCCATAATTATTTCAAGATTTTCTTGTTTAGTTGTAATTTTACAAGATAATAGATGTAGGAAATTTTTTATTAAAACAGAAAAATTATGAATGAGATAGGTGACACTAGATAAAATCTTATTTAAACAGTCCATTTCAACAACAGGATAAGATAGTACAACCTTGTTAATATTCTATGAACACTTTTGGATAATATCAATCTATAGACTATAGGGATCTATATTAAAACTATATGATACTTAAAAAAATATGATAATATCATAGTTACTAGAGAGGGGCGTAACATTCAAGACGAATTTGACAAACTATAAAGATAATCATTCTCTTATTCCATTAACAAAATTATCGAAATTTGACCCCTTTTTCAAATTGATACTAGTTGGAGCAGCAGCCTATACTCTCGTCATGCTAGTCCTAATACTTTTTGCAGTTGGAGAGGGATCACAGGAAATCTTTCAAAATGAGGGATTAAACTTTTTAACTAGTACTGATTGGAATGCAGTACCTGGTAGAGAATCATTTGGGGCTTTGCCATATATAATAGGAACTTTGGTTTGCTCAGGTATTGCAATGGCAATTGGTGTTCCTATTAGTTTAGGTATAGCTATATTTCTATCGGAAATAGCAGGTACAAAATTAAAAACTTTATCATACATTATTGAACTTTTAGCCGCAGTTCCAAGTATAGTATATGGTTTCTGGGCCTTGTTTGTTTTTAGATTTTGGATCATGGATTTTGTAGAAAAACCTTTACATAATTTATTTGGTGATTCTTTACCATTTTTTGCTAAAACACCTTTTGGTCTAGATGTATTTACTGCTGGTATAGTTCTTGCTATAATGATAATTCCCATAATTTCTTCTATTATTAGAGAATTATTACTTGTTGTACCTAATTCTCAAAGGGAAGCTGCATACAGTTTAGGTGCAACTAGATGGGAGACTATTAAAATTGCTGTATTACCTTATGCTAAGTCTGGGATCTTAGGTGCGAGTATAATTGGACTGGGAAGAGCAATAGGTGAAACAATGTTGGTTACTTTAATAATAGGTAATGCAACTGGATTAAATGCTATTCCAACTTCTCTTTTCTCACAAAGTCAAACTTTGTCTAGTTTAATAGCAAATGAATTTAATGAAGCTGCATCAGAATTACATCTTTCTGCACTTATTGGTCTTGGAGCTGTTCTACTTTTGCTTACACTGATAATAAATGTAATAGCCCGACTCTTAGTCTACAAAATGGTAAAAACTTCTAATCCGGGAGGGAGAATATAGTACATGTCATCATCTAAAACCAAGGAAAATAATCATTATATCAAAAGACGAAAGAATGTTCAGGAAATGATGTCAAAAACATCTAATAGAAAAATATATGTAAATAAGTTAGTAACAATTTTATGTGTATGTTGTGTTATTCTTGCTATAATTCCTCTTGGTAGTATTCTTTTTGAGGTTTTTAAAAATGGTTCTTCTGCTATTAGTTTTGAATTTCTTACTCAAAAACCAGGTTCAATTGGGTCTGGTAAAGGAGGTATAGGTCCAGCTATCCAAGGGACTCTAATCGTAGTAAGTTTAGCATCTGTTATTGCTGTACCTGTAGGAGTTTTTGCTGGAATTTATCTAGCTGAATATGCCAAAAACAATAATAAATTTGCCTTTGCTGTACGCTTTTTTGCTGATGTTTTAACAGGATTACCTTCAATTATAACTGGTATTGTAAGTTATGTGATAATAGTTATTTCTATTGGTTCTTTTTCTGTTATAGCAGGAGCCTTTTCATTATCTTTAATAATGATTCCACTTGTTACTCGAATAACTGAAGAAAGCCTTAAAATGGTGCCAGATTCTATTAGAGAGGCGGCTCACTCACTGGGAGCGCCCAAATGGAAAATTACTATTTTTATAGTATTAAAGACAGCAACGAGTGGAGTTCTAACTGGAATACTATTATCGATAGCAAGAATTGCGGGAGAAACTGCTCCATTAATTATGACTATCCTAGGAACAAGTTTATATTTTTCGTCATTTACTGGACCTGTGGATGCGCTTCCACTAAGAATATGGAGGTTGGCATCTTTACCATATGAATCTGCTCATGCTAGTGGATGGGGTGCTGCTATGATTTTGATTCTTCTTATTTTAGGATTAAACATTGGCTTAAGAGTGCTAGCACGTAGACAGAATATTGCCACTTCTAAAGATACCTAATTGAATTATATTTCGGGATCTCAAATATCTTTAGTTCTCTATATATACTATATAGAAACCTATATACCTATATTCAAAATAATCATAAACTATACATGTATTATTACTATTTATACACTATTGGCTACATATATGGATGGTAGTGAAGTAAGGAAAATACAGTTTACAGGTAAATCAACATTCGTGTTATCCTTACCTAAAAAATGGGTAAATGAATTAAATTTAAAGGCTGGCGATCCTGTGACCATTATTCGTGAGCCAAATAATACTTTATCTATCATATCTGACATTACAAGATCCTCAATTGAATCAGTTGATGAAGCAACAGTACAGGTATTAAAAGATGAAGGTGCTAATTCCCTTAAACGAAAAATAGTTTCAATGTATCTTGCTGGATATAATATAATAAATCTTAAATCTAAATTTGGAAGAATTAACCCTGTACAACGTGAAGGTGCAAGAGAAGTCGTTCGTAGGAATCTTGTTGGCACAGAAATTATTGCTGATTCATCTGATTTGATAACAATTCAAGTGTTGATTACACTTCCCGAACTTTCAGTGAATACTGCTGTTAGAAGGATGTTTCTCCTTGCCACTTCAATGCATAGAGATGCAATGACAGCATTATCTGAATTAAATTCTGAATTAGCTAATGCTATCATCAGATCTGATGATGAAGTTGATCGATTTAGTCTTTATATACTAAGAAATCTGGTTATTGCAACAAAAAATGAAAGGATATTAAATGACGTTGGATTAAAAAAAACTTCTGATTGTTTAAGTTATAGACTAGCAGTAAAAAGCATCGAAAGAATCGCAGATCATGCTTCCAAATTTGCAGAAAAATCTCTTTCAATTAAAGAAAAGATTCCTGCTGATATTCTGGATAATATTAAAAAAATGAGTGATTTGTCTTTGCAAGACCTAAACGATTCAGTAGAAGCTTTTTTGAGAAGGGATTATTTAATGGCAGATAAAATAGTAGATAGAAAAGAAAATGTACAAATTCTTGAAGATACTATCGTATCTTTGTTAGATAACACTGATAATGAAGAGTTTAATCAATATAAAATTTTCATAAAACTTTTACTTGAAGATCTAAGGCGTACTGCAGAATATGCAAGTGATATAGCAGAAGAAGCTTTAAATCAAACAATAGGTGAAGTTATTAATGTAGAAAAAAGACCTTCACACTATAGAACATGATATAAAACAAATGTCGGACATTAATTAACTATTAACAATAACAACAACAAATTATAACTTTCAATATATTATCTTTAATAATATTATACCAACTTAAGAGTTTTATGCAAATTAGTAGATCTATTAATGCTATATATGATATTAAGAAATTAAAAATTTAACTGTATTTATCTATCATTTTTTGTACTGTTAATTATTGTCTTATTTAGCATTATAATCAAAGATAATAATAAGTAGTTATCATGTAAATCTGATTGATATTATATTTCCTATTATGCATTTTAGAATTATAACTCAATTTATAAAAATAAAAGATTAACTGCTCTTAGCAATAATAAAAATATATAATAATCTACGAGAACTTGCATAATCTTAATTAAAGTAATAAATTAAAAAAAGGGATTATTGTGGTATTGGACTTCCTTTATATGTCAATGATTTTAGTGTATCCTGGTTTAGTTTAACTACCTCATCAGGCAAAGGAACATAGCCCAAGTCTGGTGCAAATGATTGTCCATCTGTAATTGCCCACGAGATAAAGTCTACCAGATCTTTAGCTTTTGTTTCATCAATTGTAGGATTTGTACTTAATTCTTTGAATAGAAATAGATATGAAAAACTAGCTATTGGATAAGAATCCTTTCCTGGTGCATTTACTACAGAAATATCTTTCCAAGACTCATCCCCCTTTGGAAGAATAGGTGCATAAGAAGAAACTGCAGCGGCTGTTGAATTAAGAGAGGGTTTTATAAAATTACCATCTTTATTTTGAACAGATGCATATTTTGTATCTGTAGTCAGCGCATATGCTAATTCTATATATCCAATTGAATTAGGAGTACTTTTTATAGACGCACTAACTCCTTCATTTCCCGGAGCGCCTATACCAGAAGGCCATGGAACTGATTTTCCTTTCCCGACGCTTGCTTCCCATTCAGAGCTAACATTTGCTAAATAATCTGTAAAAACAAATGTAGTTCCCGATCCATCGGACCTATGTACGGTTATAATGTTCTCTGAAGGTAATTCTAATCCTGAATTAATTTCTTTTATTTTAGGATCATCCCATTTAGCTATCTTTCCCAAAAATATATCAGCAATAATAGGCCCAGTTAGCTTTAATTCAGCATCTCCTATTTGTGGTAAGTTATAAGCAGGTACTACAGAACCAATAGTTTCTGGAATATGTACTGCACCTATTGCTCTTTTCTCCTCCTCTTCATTTAGTGGCGCATCACTAGCTCCAAAATCTACCGTTTTCTCGATAAATTGCTTCACTCCTCCACCACTACCAATAGATTGATAATTAATATTTACATCAGGCTTGACGTTTTGGTATTCTACTCTCCACGTATCTATTAAAGGAAATGGAAAAGTTGCTCCTGCACCATTAATAGTTGTTTGTGCAAAAGTTTTTTCTAAAAGTGATGGCATACTTGCTGTAAAAAATACAGCGGCGATAAGCCAAACTCCTATTTTTTGGTTGTTTCTCATAGTTTAAGTACATAATACTTTAATTAATTCATTGACATAATACTTGGCATAGGTCTATAGTCAACTACATAAAATATAATGTATGAATACATAATTCTAGTTATCCATTTTCCCACGGAAATACAATCCATTTCTTATGATTCAAAACTTTCCCAGTTAATATTTTGTTATTATCTGGAATTCTATATCTACTTACAAGACATGCATAGTCATATTCGAATCTTTTAAAATATTCATTTACAATGAAAAAAGTTTTTCCAGTATCATAAATTTCATCTATTATTAATAAATACTTTTTATCTTTGTGAAATTTATTAAACTTGAATATTTTGTTCTTTCTAATGGTAATAAATTCAATATCATTAATATCTAATTCTCTTGAAATTAATATTGCAGGAATTATGCCCCCATTTTTTATACCAATAATCAGATCGTATTTCTTGTTATTTTTTTTTATTTTTAGGGAAGTCTTCTTTACAAGATTTTCAATATCATTCCAATCTAAATAATCCTTCTTTAGATACATCGGTAGTAGTAGTAACTTTTTTCAAACAATCAAAATATAAAAATTAAATATTTATTTATTTTTTTAATAATTGATTTTATCAGCTATTATTAGATGTATATCAACCATTTTTCACTATATCTATGATTTCCTCTTATCGCTTTTTCAAATAATTTCTTCATTCTTTTTGTTATTGCTCCAGTTTTTCCATTTCCTATCATTCTATTATCAATTTCACCGACTGACTTTATTTCTGCCGCTGTACCAGTTAAAAAAATTTCATCTGCTAAATACAATTCATCTTTGGATATATCACGAATTTCTGTAAGAATACTATCTTCCTTTGCCAATGCTAATACTGTATCTCGGGTTATTCCTTCCAGTGAGCCAGATGATATTGGAGGAGTTATCAATATCTTATTTTTTACGATAAAAATATTTTCTGCACTTGCTTCCACTACTTTTCCTGCAGTATTTAACAGTATAGCTTCATCAAACCCAGATTTGATTGCTTCAATTCTAGCTAATGCTGAATTAGCATAATTAGCTGTAGCTTTTGCATGAACAGGCATGGTTCGTCCATCAATTCTCATCCATCCTGATACCATGAGTCTTATTCCTTGTTCATCACTTTCTTTTTTTAAATATTCATCCCATTTCCAAACAGCTATTGAGACTGAAACTTTATTATTTAATGGATAAACTCCCATTTTTCCGTGACCAAAATAAACTAAAGGTCTTACGTAACATTCATCTAATCCATTTTTTTTAATTGTATTAATTATTGCATCTTCTAATTCCTTCATTGAATATTCAATATTCATAAAATATATTTTTGCACTTTCAAATAACCTCTTCAAATGATCTTCTAATCTAAATATTGCTAGTCCTTTCTGGGTTTTATAACATCTTATTCCTTCAAATACAGCAGTACCATAATGCAAAGAATGTGTTAAAATATGTATTTTAGCATTTTGATTTTCATATAAAAAACCATCAATCCAAATAATATTTTTCTCGTCCATTTGATTTTCATTCTTTAATACTAATAAAGTTTAATTGTTGTGAGTAATTTTTAAATCGGTTTTATTTCTTTGTAAATGTATTGCTCTTATAGCATTTGCAACATTGTTATCTATGTCATCTACTATTATAAGAATTCTTGATGTTTCCTCTTGTGCATCCAAATTCAATATATTTATATCATAATCACCTAAAGTTCTACTTGCAGTAGAAACAATTTTTGGCATTTTCCACATCATATCTCCAATTAGCGTAACTACACCTTTTCCATAAGCAAATTCGACTTTTGGATAAAAAGCCTTAAAATGACGTTCATGACGCTTGACATAGTCTGCATCAAGAAATAGCAATCTTGTAATTTCCATATCATCAACTTTAAATGGTGATAATTTTAAGAAATTATAGTATTGTTTATCCTTTTCAAGTGATGCAATTAAATAAGAAGCAGCAATACTTTCCATTCTTACAATAGCACAATTTCTTTTTCCCGTTACAATCTTGATTAATGAACTATCATCATCATTATTTTCTACATTATCTAAAAAGTCATATTTTCTATTAATCAAAGATTTCTCAATTATAGTAATATCAGAAGGATTCAGTAGTGATGTAATTACTATAGGGATATCAAAATTATTGTCATCAATTTCTTTAATTGCAATAGGATCTAAAATCTTCATACCAAACATACCAGCTAATCTTGCCTCATTATACGATAAATATCGTATAGATTCCAATTCTTCTTTTACTATTTTTGGATCTGCGCTTAGTACAATATTATCTTTTTCGAAATCTATTTGTACTTTAAATTCATCATATAGAATTATTGCAATATCTGCTGCAGTTCTATCAGACCCTCCCCTTTCATATGTTGTTTCCAGTCCATCAACTGTTTTTCCAATGAATCCTCCAATAGATATTACTTCATTTTCTTCTAGTAATTTAAGAAAATGTTTTTTATGTTCTTTAGATTCCTCTAACATGAAATTAGCTGCTTCAAAATTATCATCCGTAATGATGGGCCATTTCTCAATATCAACATGGTCACATTTTAACCCATTACTTCTCATTATGTAATCCATAAGATATGACATGGTAATCTCTCCTCCATATGCAAGTATTCTTGATCTAGTAACATCAATAAACCTTTTATTTTCAGTAACATGATTTAACGAAGATGTAACATAATTATAAAATTTATTAAGGTGAAATTCAAATTCTTCAAAATATTTTTGAGATAAATATTTTTTGGCTATATTTAAATATGTTCTATACAAAATATCTGTATCTACTTTTTGACCAGAAGCATATTTTCTACCAATATTTATGGCAATATCTGTCATAGATTTGACTTTTCCTTCATGTTCCATTAATGGCGCAGAAAAAACAGCTACAATTTTTTTATCTTCTTTTCTCATAGCCTTTATTCTTTCTATCACAGTAGGTATTTGATCACCATTCTGGCCAATAGTACTTCCTCCAAACTTTGCAACAATAACTTCAGTCATATGTTATATCTATCCTATTGTAATTTTTGTTATATTATTAATGTATAACATCTAAATAAAACTTGATATGATCTCAGCCGCTTTTTTTGCTCCATTGCTCACATTATTTTTTCTCATATCAGAATTTGAGCTAAGTTTTTCTTCAATTAATTTATCAAGTCTTAATATATCTTTATATTCAAAGCCCAGCCTTTTGGCACCTTCTTCTTGTTCATAATGATTTTTAAGAGGTATAAATATTCCCGGAATGTTATAAACTATGGATTCGTCCATTGTAGATCTACCCGCTAATGATATTATTAGGTCAGAAGCATAAATATATTCATTCAAATTAGGTACATATCCTAACAAATGAAAATCCCCAGCTGGGTTTATTTCCAGAGTGGGCCCAGTTACAACAATAAGGTCTATATCTAATTTTGCCTTTAATCTTCTAAAAGAATCAATAACTTTTTCTATTAGATATTTGCCAGCCTCAGTTCCACCAACGCTTACAATAATTGTTTTTTTAGTAAAATTAAATCTTTTACGTAATGTTTCCCTACTTTCGAGAATTTCTCTTACAATTGGTCCAACGTATCTAAAATTTTCTGTATCATATCCATAATCGGGTATTATGACACAATCACATTTCTTTATAATTTGGCATAATTTCTTGTTCATTTTTTTTTCTATTATTGATGTTATACCTTTGGTAAAACTAGTGTAAATTATATCTGTAATTAGAATTCTTCTTAAATTTTTTTCCTCCGCTATAGAAATTGATGCAAAGTCTTCGTCACTGACTATTAGTTTTTCAAGATTCGCATCTATAATTTTTGTTGCAATTTTTTTGCATTTTTTATAATATAACAAATACTTTATTAACCATCTAAAGGAATGATTTAGTTTTCCAGACTCGATTTCAAACTTAGGTGGGTCGTATAAATTGAAGGCTTTCCATCCATAACTTTTTAAAAATGTATATGCGGCAGATCCGGTAACAAAATTTACTTTATTATCATTTTTAAACTTTAAATTATTAATTATTGCTACATCTCTTGCTGCATGTCCAAGACCTATAGGGCTTATAAAAAAAAACATTTATCTATACAATTGTTTCCTTCTTTTTGTATTTTACTGTTTAAAATTAATAATTTCTCTATTAGTTAGTTTTATATTCTAATTTGGCCTTGTAAATTATAATTGTTTTACTAGATAAAGTTAATAATGTCTAATTGTTCCAATTAAATAAAAACTTTAACTTGATAATGACGTCTGACAATCCAATATTTGGACATAGTAAGATTGAGATAAATATTTTGATATTTGAGGGTTATATTATATTATATTATGTTAAATTAGATTATATTAGATTATAGAAAATCGTTTAAAATATACATCAGGTATTCTATATTTACTCTCGTAAAGAAAAAACATTTGTAGTTAGACACAAATATTTTATAGATTTTAAAGATGATTGAAATAAATAAAAATTATAATAGGATATTATACATTATTGCTTAGATTGATCTCCTATCAATATTTAATTCTTAATATGTAGATCAAATGAAAGATATGAGACTCTACTATCGTATAATTAATGGAAAAAATTTCTATAAATTTGAATTGTATTCTTAAAAACAGTTATTTCCATGTTTCCGAAAGTGCTAAATAACACAATATTATTCAAATTAATCAATTTATCATGTTTAATAAAAAGAAAAAGAATAATAAAAATGACAATAATAAAAAGAAAAAGAGCTATTTCGATGTAACAAGAAAAAAAAGGAGTAAAAACTTGAAAACAGTTTTTCTTCCAATTATAGCTGCACTTGTTATTATTTCTGGAATTTCAATATATTTTTATTCTCAAAAGCTTCCGCCTTCAAGTTTTGGAGCTTTAGGTTCTGCACATCAACATGCAGCATTTTTAGTTAAAGTAAATGGCGAGAATATCGATTTTAGTCAACCACAATATCAAGTAGTATCTGATTTTATTCATGTTGAGAATGGAGATGGTACTACTTTACATAGACATGCAACAAATGTTACATTTGCTGACTTTCTAGAAAGTGTCAAAATGGATATAGATGAGGAAAATAATTGCCTAATATTTACTAATGGGACACAATATTGTAATAATAATGATAATCAACTAAGAACATTTGTCAATGGGAATTCAGCTGAGTCTATTTCAGATTATGTTATTAATGATAGCGATCGTTTGTTAGTAATTTATGGAAATGAAACCGAAGAACAGCTTACTGAAGCATTAGACGAATTAAATAGGATTGAAATTCAATTCACTTAAATTTTCTTTTTAACTATCCTTAATCTTTCTAATATTACTTTAATTATTTTTTATAGAATTCCCTACTAAATATACAAATATATCATCAAGTGTTATAGGTGATATATTAAAGGATATATTATTTTTTATAGCTAGGTTAGATAATTCACCTATGTTAGATTCAAAGGTGAATAATCTAATAATATCTGTGCCTATTTCTACTACATTTCCATAACCTTTCAATTGTTCAATATCGAGATTTTTTTTAGATATATCCATACGAATATTTTGGGGAATTATTTTTCGTAAATCATTAATATTTCCCTCTTTTACAATTTTACCATTATCTATTATAACTATTTTATCAGATAATATTTCTGCTTCATCCATATAATGAGTTGTAAGTAATATAGTTTTACCTTCTTTTTTCAAATCCTGCATTAAGTTCCAAACTTGCCGTCTTGAAACTGGATCGAGACCAATTGTAGGTTCATCCAGAAATAATAAATCTGCATCAACAGCAGTAGCCATTGCTACTAAAATTTTTTGTTTCATTCCTCCAGATAAATTCATTGCAGGTTTATCTTTTACTTTAATCAATTCAAATCTTTCTAATATTTTTTCAGTTTTTATTTTTGCGATAGACTTCTCTTCTCCTCTAATCTTGAGCCAATTATAAACATGATCCCAAGGAGTAAGTGCTCGTAATGGTCTTCCTTCTTGAGGAACCACAGAGATAAATTTCCTTATATGTTCTGCTTGGCTTATTACATCATAACCTGAAACTTTTAAAGTACCAGATGTTGGTAACAATTGAGTTGCACATATTCTTACAAACGTAGTTTTTCCAGCACCGTTTCTTCCTAATAAAGTAAAAATTTGCTTTTTATCGATCTTTAATGATATATTATCTAAAGCTGGCACGCGTGTACCTTTATAAATTTTAGATAAATTATATGCTTCAATTGCCTGCATTATTTTTGGTATTTACTCTCAATCAATATATTTATTTTATCAGAATTTCCATCAAAGATTTAGAGATACTTAAGGGAATATGCAAAGAATAACAGAAAATTTTTGAAAAATATTAGAAGTCTAACTAATTGACTATAAAGATCCGAAATTCAAATCATTAGATAACCTGAAAAAATGGATTTGATAAATAGTTTATTTTGTAAACATTTCCAAGATATACAAAAGAAAATCTAAAAAAGAAGAAGATAACATGGATTAGAAATTAAGATGTTAGATCCAAAAAATGTCGTTATAGTATAAAAGAATCAGAGGCTAAGTATCCAAGGAAATAGGATTTAATATCAATCATAGTAAGGCCTTTTTTTATCAAGGTTGATATTATTAGAAAATTAGAATGCAGAACAGGGAGTTGACCTTCAGGTGTATAGCATACAACGTTCACAGAATGGTGAAGTTGGTTGTTATGGTGATGGTTTCTACACAGCCAACAATTCAAATAATCTAAATAATAGTAATTCGTCATAAACTTATGGTAGAATTTACTGATATGAAAGGGCAAGAACTTGTGGATATAAAAGAAACAGAAGACAAACTTGAATTATTTTTTAAAAATAATAAATACATTATTCAAATTGTTGACGGAAATTTCAAAATAACACAAACAGGATAATAAGAATTTTTAAATCTTATTTTCACTATTATAATCATATAGTATTTTGTCAAATTAATTTAACATCAATGTTATTCTAAAGATATTAATCCAAATAATGGACTATGAATTATTTCACTATTCTAAACCGATTCAATAAAAATTTTATTGTATTTTTTATATTGTTATCTATTTCATCAATTTGTCTCTTTCAATCATTTTCCCTAGAGAATAAAAATAATTTAATAAAAGAATCTTATGGAATTATACAAACGTTTCCTATGGAGATAGATTATGCTCATTTTATATCTCCTCTAAATCAAGATAATCAGGTAAAAGTGCTTCTAAAATCTCTAACTACAAATGATACTACTGGATTGAATAATAAAACAATTAATGCTGTAATGAAAATATACTCTATAAACGGAACGTTGCTAAAAACATCATCCTATCCACAGGGTTTTAATTATAATAGTACTGAATCTATAAAACTAGCGACCAATATTGCAGATAAATCTATTGACACAGTTACAGCAGTTATACAATTAACTAATTTAGAAAAAACACAGCCATTGTCGGATCCATTAACAATCAAACTTGGTCTTGGACAAGTTATAGATAGATGAACTTAATTCTCTCTTTTTTATATGTATTATAATATTCCAATAAGTTCATATTAATATTTATAATAATTGTTAGATCTTGGGAATTTACAAATATGCATTTTATAAAAGTCCAAATATTGGAATTTTTGTAAAATGTAATGATCATTTTATAGTACTTCCATTAGGATTTGCTCCAACAAAAACTACTATATTATCAAAATATTTAGAAGTTACAGATAATATTTATGTTTCAATTGCTGACACACGATTATTAGGGCCGATGATGGTTATGAATAATAATGGAATATTAGTATCTTATATTACTTCAGACGAAGAGATTAATATATTAAAAGAAAAAAGTCAATTAAATGTTGAACGCTTGAAAAGTAAGTATACTGCAATAGGTAATTTAATAGCTACAAATGATCATGGAGCTATAGTGTCACCTTTATGTAATGATGTAAAAACTCAAATACAAGATATTTTGGGTGTATCCGTTATCTCTATGAGTATTTCTGGATTTATTCAAACAGGAGCATTGATAGTTGCCACAAATAAGGGTGCTGCAGCTTATCCCAATGCATCAGATGATGAAATTAAGACAATTTCTGATATATTAAATGTTAATGTTGAGCCAGTAACAATTAATGGTGGAATCCCTTTTTTGGCATCAGGTATTATTGCTAATTCTAAGTCAGTTGTAGTTGGAAATATGACTAGTGGTCCAGAATTAATAATGTTAAGTAGAGCTTTTAATGTTTAGACAATTTAATAATTAATTAATTATTTATTTCTTATTCACTTTTGTGAAGGATTTTTAAATGAAAAATTTATTATTTCACTTAGGAATTACATTATAGAAAGCGGGAGTTGCCAAGCATGGTCAAAGGCGTGAGATCAGATTTAATCTGACATGATGCTCAGAAGTTTAGCATTTGACTAAGATACCTCATCTCTTAGGGGTTCGTGGGTTCAAATCCCACCTCCCGCATCTATAAGCCTGAGGTTTTTTTAATATTATTGATAAAACTTTTTGATTTAGTGCTCTAAAATAGAACAAATTATTATAAATAATTAAACGATTAAAATTTTTATTATAAATATTATATATTATTAAATAATATATTGAAAAATTATCGAAAAATATTTTAAATTTCAATAGACAGAGATATATAGTTGTAAAATCAAAAAAGGAATCAGCGGGGTGGGGAAGCCAGATATAATAGGCTAAGTTATCCCGGCGGGCTCATAACCCGCAGAGCGGTTTCTACCAGAGTAAATATTGCTACACGGTAGCCGTAAGTTCAAATCAACCCCCCGCTATTTGTTTTTTAGTTATCTAAATCTTTCAAACCATTTCGAATACAATTCTACATTTCCAAATTCAAAAAATTTAGTCTTTTCCTTTCCATATCTGTGGAAAGGTTTGGTTAAATGTCTATGTGCTTTTAATGTAGGAATGTATAATCCTGCCTTAATTGATCTTGTTTTTAATACGAGTACTTTTTTACAGTTTTTATCGATTATTTTGCATTTTTTGCATTGGTACCCTTTATTTTTCCCTTCTGATTTCATTCTCTTTTTACAATTTTTACAAACTGGATTAACAGTAATATAAATTTGTGCGAGTTGTTGGATAAAAATATATTCAATATTTAATACCTTTGAATGTTTTGATGTAGCTTTTCTAACACCAAATCCGATCTTTATTTGATCTCCTCTATGTAATTGCGAAGCAATTTTAGTTAATCCAGTTGGTTCATATACTACTGCCAAACAAATATTTTTTAATTTGTCTTCAACGGTAAATAATACATGTCCACCTTGAATAATTTGTGGATTTGTTACTATTACACAGTTAGAATATCCAGAAGTAAAAGATTTTATCATGGACAATTTCAATTCATTCTGTAAATGCATCCCAGTTCCTTGATTAGAACGATAAATCATATATCCTGCTAGATCTTCTTTGATTTCCAGAATTTTTAAACTATTATGTAATACCTGAGGATCTTCTCCTCTAATTCCACAAAACACGGGATCAGGTCCATGTGGTAATATAAGAACTCGTTTATGTATGTAATCATAACTGTTAAATGTAGAGGGGAATGTTGTATCGTGGAGACGAATAACATTTATTGGATCGATTATTCTAAGAGTTCCACAATTTTTATTTTTTCTATATGTTAATATCTCAAATGTATGATCTGAATTTAATAAACATCCAATAGCAGCTATAGCTCCAACCAATCCTTGACCATTTCCAAAACTAAAATATTTTAAATTATATTTTTGTGCTAGTTTTGTTGCTTTTTGTTTACTAAGTATATCAAACATTGCAAGTCTATGGAATTCCTTAATTTCATCAGGAATCTCTTTGCTTTGCAAACAAACCAATCCGGGATTAGCACCTTTACCAATTTCAGAATTTTTTTCTAGCTCATTTTTAATAAAATCAATTATATTTTCATTATTTTTAGCTTTAGTCATTATTCTCAAACAAACAGCGCCATTTCCACGAGTTTTCCACGGAATGTTGGGATTTAATCTAATTAACAAAGGATAATCTAAAAATTTCACATTTTTTTTGTTAAGATAAGATGTAACTTTGAAAGCTAAATGAGTAGTACATTTTCCCAATGTTGAGTCGGTATCATCGAATCCTATATGCAAAATATTATTGTCATTTGTATCTGTGTTCATCAACATTTCTAACTAATATTAAATCATTAAATAAATTTAATTTCTTTTTTAAAATAATGATAAGAAAATTAAATTATATTAAATATTTTGTATAATTACTTTTTTATATTGAACATGAAATAAAAGATATTATGCAATTTAAAGTGTTGGAAGATCTTGATTTTACAAAACGTGGGGGTTTATTACCAGTAATAGTTCAAGATCAAATGACTAAAGATATTCTTATGCTTGCATATGTGAATAGAGAGGCTCTTGAAAATACTATCAAGACTGGCAATGCATGGTTTTGGAGTACCTCTCATAAAAAATTATGGATGAAAGGTGAAGAATCAGGAAATATCCAACCTATAGAGAAAATCCTAGTTGATTGTGATGCTGATGCATTAGTATATGTTGTAAATTCCAATAAACCTATATGTCATACTGGAAGTAATTCTTGTTTTCATAATTTTCTAAAAGATAAAAATTATTAAAAAGTGTATTATAATTATAATATTTTTTATATAATTAGCATAGTTAAGAATAATATTGTATTATTTCGTTTTAATATTCTATTTTTTTTATAATATCAAATTATAGTAATACTAAATTTCTGTTTAGAGAACCTTATTTATCATGTATTTTAACTGCATTATTATAAATGGGAATAATACAGTCTTTGATATGCAGAGAATGCAAAAAAGAATATAAACCTCAATTTAGATACATTTGCGAAGATTGTTTTGGACCTCTAGATGTTAAATATATCTATCCTAATAATATAAAAAGAGAATTATTTGAATCTAGGAAAGAAAAAACCTATTGGAGGTATTTTGAATTCTTACCAATAAGAGATAAAAATAACATAGTTAGCATTAATTCAGGTTTTACTCCTTTACAAAAATCTACAAATCTTAGTAAAGATTTGCGATTAAAATCTTTATACATTAAAAATGATTCTGTTAATCCAACCTTCTCTTTCAAAGATAGGCCTGCAGGTGTTGCTGTATCTAGAGCAAAAGAAATTAATCTAAAAGCAGTAGGTTGCGCTTCTACAGGAAATCTTGCATCTGCTACTGCTGCGCATGCTGCAGTAGCTAGACTTCCTTGCTATATATTTGCGCCTGCGGATTTAGAACCTGTAAAAATCTCTCAGGCATTAGCTTATGGTGCAGAGTTTGTTGCTGTGGAAGGAACTTATGACGACGCCAATAGGGTAGCATCGGTAATTGGAGACTCAAAAGGAATAGGTATAGTGAATATTAATATGAGACCATATTATGTTGAAGGATCAAAAACCCTTGCTTATGAAGTAGCAGAGCAACTTAATTGGCAAGTGCCAGACTATCTAGTAATTCCTGTTGGTAGTGGTGCAATGTTAAATGCAATTTGTAAAGGCTTTGAGGAATTATGTGAAATAGGGTTGGTTAATGATGTTTCTAATTTAAAGATTATTGCTGCACAACCTCATGGATGTTCACCGATAGTAGATGCCTTTAAATCAAATAGCAACGAAATATTCCCTGTAGAAAAACCAAATACTATTGCAAAAAGCCTTGCTATAGGTGATCCAGGAGATGGAATTTATGTTTTAAAAAGGTTAAAACAATATCACGGTATTGCTGAATCAGCTACAAATCAAGAAATCGTGAATGGGATACTTAAATTATCTAAGACTGAAGGTATTTTCACAGAACCCGCTGGTGGTGTATCTGTAGCTGTTCTTCAAAAATTAGTTGAAAGTGGTAAGATAGACCGAGATGCAAATATAGTTTGTTATGTTACTGGTAATGGTCTCAAATCTACTGAAGCTCTAGTAGGTATGTTGCCAAAACCCTCTACTGTTAAACCCGATGTCCAAATGGTTTCTACAATAATTAGATAATAAAAAATAATATGAATAATATATGTGGAAATAAAAGTGAAGATATAAATGGCAAAAATTGAATTTATAATTCCATCTGTTTTAAATAAAGGTTCTGGAGAAAAAAAAATATTATTAGACGTACAAGATTTACACGATGCATTTAATAAAGCATCTGATAATTTAGGCGATGATTTTAAACGTAGAGTATTAGATCTTAACGGCAAACCTCGAGCTCTTATAAATATCTATATAAATGGAAAAAATATGCGCTTTAACAAAGATGGAATGACAACATCACTTAAAGATGGTGATTCAATTTATATACTGCCTGCAGTAGCTGGAGGAGCAAATGAAACAAAAATTGAACGTATAGAACTTAGTAGTCAAGATCTCCAACGTTATTCTAGACAAATAATGTTAGAAGAAATAGGATTTATTGGAATGGAAAAACTTAGAAACTCCAAAGTTTGTGTTGTTGGAGTCGGTGGAATTGGAAATCCAGTTGTAACTCAATTAACTGCTATGGGTGTTGGAAAGATCCGTATTGTAGATAGAGATGTAGTTGAAATATCTAATTTACATCGACAACATTTGTATACTGAACAAGATATTGGAAAAGTCAAAGTTGAAGCAGCAATAGAACATTTGAAAAGGAGGAATACTGATGTAGAGATTGAAGCGCTTCCTATTTCAATTACTAATTACACCGCAGAAAATATAGTAAAAGGATTTGATGTTGTTATAGATGCACTTGATAGTATTGATGCAAGATATGCTTTAAACGATGCCTGCATTAAGCAACATATTCCACTCATTTATGCAGGTGCATTAGGAATGCTTGGTTCAGTATGCACAATTCTTCCAAATGAATCTGCATGTCTTCGTTGTATATTTCCTGCTTTATCTGAGGATGATATGCCTACATGTAGTACAGAAGGTGTTCATCCTTCTATATTGTATTTGGTTGGTGGTATCCAAGTATCTGAAGCGATAAAAATATTGTTGGGACAAAAACCTTCATTGGTAAATACTTTACTGTACATTGATTTAAATGAGCTATCATTTGAACGCATTAAAATGTTAAGGCATGATGAATGCTCAGCATGTGGTGGAAAAGAAAAAATAATAAAAGATATACAACAAGAAAAAGAACTTATTATTGAAGAACTATGTGGTAGAGATAGAGGCAAAAGAACTTATACTGTGACACCCTCAAAAATAACTTCTATAGTTAATTTAAATAAAGTAATAAACAATGCAGAATTATTAGGATATAATATAAAATCTAGAGGGTCTTTGGGAATAACTGTAACAACTAATAATAGTAATCCATCACAACAACTATCTATAAGTTTTATGACTAGTGGTACAGCAACTATAGTCGGAGCAAAAGACGAGAATGATGCGCTTTCTATTTATAATGAATTTTTAAATTTTAAAATTAGTAATAAAAAATAAATTATTTTTAGAATACTACTTTAACAGCATCTTTTACTTCTTTTGATAGTTCTCTATAGCCGTTTTTATCTATTATAACAACATTTATTCCATCTCCTGTACCAGCATTTCTTCTAATTGCTGCGGCTATTGCCTGCAAAGCTACTTTATATGCTTCATCTACACTCATATTTTCTTTAAATTCACTTTCTAAATAACCATAAGCTACAGGAGATCCGCTACCTGTAGAAATAAATTTTTCTTCAGTTAATGATCCAAACAAATCAATATTATAAATCTGACCAGCACCTTTGCCTTCGTATCCTGCCATGATAATCTGAACATAATATGGAAAATATCTTTGATTAAACAAAATATTTGAACATAATCTGGCAGCTGATTGAACGGGAATGATCCTTTTGTTACCTATTCTATATAGGGTGGCATTATATCGCATTGTATCCACAAGGTTCTGAGCATCAGCTACTCCTCCTGCAATAGTCATTCCTAAATGCTTATCAACATTTTGAATTTTCATTACACGTCTATCAGCTATAAACATACCCGCACTAGCACGGGTATCAGCAGCTAATACAACACCATCAGAACATGTAAGAGCACAAGTAGTTGTTCCTTTTTTAATTTGATTTGCTATATACTCAGAATATCTATTATCTTGTACGTGCATCTTAATCAAAGTTAATCAGTTCAATACTACATAAGTATTTTTTCATTCTTTAGGATGTTATATGATTATATTTTACTATTATGTAATATATAACATAATGTCACATACTATCTTTGAAAAAATTTGGGATAATCATATAGTATATCCTAATTCTAAAAGTATTAACGAATTGATAAATCCTGATTCATACTTACTTTATATAGATCGGCACTTGATCCATGAAGTTACTTCACCACAAGCATTTAATGGTCTAAGAACAAATAATAGAAAAGTTAGAAGACCGGATTTGACTTTTGCTACTATGGACCATAATGTTCCTACTACAAACAGAAGTCTTCCAATAGTTGATCAAATCTCTGCTATACAGATTAATACATTAGTAGAAAATTGTAAAGAATTTGGTATAAGTTTATTTGATTTGGATAGTCCTAATCAAGGTATTGTCCATGTTATAGGTCCTGAACTAGGAATAACTCTTCCAGGTGCTACTATAGTTTGTGGAGATAGTCATACTTCTACGCACGGAGCTTTTGGAGCCTTTGCTTTCGGAATTGGTACTAGTGAAGTAGAACATGTACTTGCAACTCAATGCCTTTGGCTAACTAAACCAAAAACCATGGAAGTAAATTTTTTTGGTTTACCAAAAAATTCACTGGCAATATCAGCTAAAGATATTATATTAGCACTCATTCGTAAAATAGGTGTAGGCGGAGGTATTGGAGCAGTAGTTGAGTACCGTGGAGACATTATAAAGAAATTTTCAATGGAAAAAAGGATGACCATTTGTAATATGTCAATAGAAGCTGGAGCTAGAGCAGGATTAATTGCTCCTGATGAAACAACCTTTGAATATATACGTAACCGAGAATACTCCCCTAAGGGCGAAAAGTTTGAAAAAATGGTTACATATTGGAAAGAGAATTTGAAAACTGATAATAATTCTATTTTTGATAAAAAAGTAGAAATAGACATATCCAATCTTTCTCCACAAGTGAGTTGGGGAACAAATCCTTCAATGGTTGTTGATGTGACTGGCATAATTCCATATGCTGATGAATACGCTATGGGTAATGAAGATGAAAAAAAGGCTGCAACTAGAGCACTTGAATATATGAATTTAAAATCAGGTACTCCAATTACTGATATCTATATTGATCGAGTGTTTATAGGTTCATGTACAAATTCTAGATTAGAAGATCTTATTGAAGCATCTGTTATTGTAAAAGGAAGAAAAGTTTCACCAAAAGTTCATGCTATGGTTGTACCAGGATCTCAATCGGTCAAGTTAAAAGCAGAAAAATTAGGATTAGATAAAATCTTTATAGAGAGTGGATTTGAATGGAGAGAATCTGGATGCAGTATGTGTTTGGGAATGAATCCGGATATTCTTTCCCCTGGTGAACGGTGTGCTAGTACATCAAATCGAAACTTTGAAGGAAGGCAAGGAGTTGGAGGTAGAACTCATTTGGTAAGTCCAGTTATGGCGGCAGCAGCAGCGATAGAAGGACATTTTGTTGATGTTCGAGAATGGATATAAATATTCAACACACCATCTAAATCTAATTATTATGGAACCATTTCGAAATTTTGAAAGTAAAGCAACACCTTTTCCATATGTTAATGTTGATACAGATCAGATAATTCCAAAACAATTTCTTAAATTGACACAAAAAATTGGATTTGGAAAATACTTATTTTATGATTGGCGTTACAATAAGAACGGTGAACCTAAAAAAGACTTTGTATTAAACAATCCCATGTATTCAGGATATTCTATTCTTCTTACATTAGATAATTTTGGAAGTGGAAGCTCTAGAGAACATGCAGTATGGGCAATAATGGATTATGGTTTTAGAGTTATTATTTCTCCTTCATTTGCTGATATTTTCTATAGTAACTGTATAAAAAATGGTATATTACCAATAATATTGCCAAAAAAAGAGATAGAAGATCTTTTTGATAATCCTGATTGTATTATTAAAGTAGATTTAAATAAACAGCAGATAGAATTAAAACCAATTTCAAGACAATTAAAATTTCAAATAGACCCATCTAAGAAAAAGATGTTATTAGAAGGTTTAGATGAAATTGGAATGACATTGCAACTAGAACCACATATTTCAGATTATGAAAATAAAGTACATACAGATTTTAGTATAAATGTGCTACAAAAGAGTAAATTTATTTAAAAGATCTTATTGTATCTCAGATATTTCATCAAATAGGATATTTTCTTTGTAATCTACGATTTTAATATTTGAGTTAAAAATTTTAATGATATTTTCTTGACTATAAAAAAAATAATGGATAATTTGTTTCATAAATTCATTTGCTATAATTATTATATTTTTACCCTGGTTAACTTTTAAAAAAAACTTCATTGCATCAACGAATGTCGAATAATTTGCTGCAAAACTTTGAGAATCATTTTCTATCGATATGATATTGTGTGATGCTGGAAATATATCTGATATCTCAGCAGGAATAACTCCTAAAAATGGATTATATGAAAAAACTTCCCCATCAGAGAATAGTTCTTTAATTTTAATGAAATTTTTTGAGGAATAAAATGGATGTATTTTTGTTTCAGGATATAAAATTAGTTTATTTTTATTGTTAATAATATATTTTGTTACCATTTTTCTGAATCTTTTTGCTTCTGGTCTATATTGATCATATGGTTCATTAAAATAAATGGCTTTATTTTTATAGATTGGTGTACCATCTTCCAGATAATCAAAGTTTTTAAATAACCTAACAGCATCCATTAATTTTGGATGATTGTGAGCTTTGCTCATTATATACTCCCAGAGCCTTCCATCCAGTATTGATTGCTTTACCGAATTTACTTCTTTTTTTAAGACATATAAATTATGTAAGGATAATTGAATAATTCGTTCAATTTCAGTGGTTTCTAATAACTCATGTGGAGTATAAGAATTACAAATCGAGCAAGAGCAAGGGAAATATGTAATTTCTTCTAATCTTGTAGTTCCGTTTGAATGCATATATCTATTATCTTTAGCATATAAAATATATGATGCAGAATCAAACATATCACAACCTAATGCAACAGCTAATGGAATGGTTAATGGATGCCCAGCTCCAAAAAGATGAATAGGTTTAGACGGGATCGTTTTTTTTAAAGTACAAATTATTTCAGAAAGTTTAGCAAATTCATAGGCTTCCATCAACTCAACTGGGCTTCCTAAGGCCATTAATTTAAAATTCATATTATCAAAGAGTTTTGCTGACTGTTCTACTAAATCTAAGTGTTCTGCACCTTGAACAGGCGCTGCCCATATTGTATTTATTTCATTGGTATTACAACTATTATTTTTAATTACTTCAACAGTTTCTTTAACATTACTGATTGTTTGATTAACATATTTAATTGCTTTACTATATTCAAGTCCGAAACCTGTTGGTTTATCTAAAGGAACCGCTATGTCAGTTTTTATGTCTATTTCAAATTTTGCCATTTCAATAGGTCCTATATCAATATTTCCATATTCTAGCACTTGATAACCTCCAGAATCTGTCATCACAATACCATCAAAATCAATTATTCTATGAATTCCTTTCTTCCGAGCGTTATCTCCATAATGTTTTAGAGTGATATATGCATTAGTAATAATTGCTCCAAATCCCATTTTTTTGAGCAATTTTACATCTACTATTTGATTTATGGGATGAACAACTGGAATAAATGCGGGCGTATCTATGATTCCATGTGCTGTATTTAATTTTCCTATTCGTCCGCCTAGGTCACTATATCGGACCTCAAACGACAATGTTATTTCTTTGTCTCCCTAATAAATTCATCATAAATTGCTTTTATTCTATCGGCTGCAAGTCCTGTACCTTCTTCAATGCCATTCTGCGTAACTTTGATTTTATCCATAACTACAATAGCTCCAACATCTTCTCTAACTTTTACCAAACCTGGAAAAACCCTTGAAAATCTCTCTGCAAGAGCTTTTAAATCAAATGGTTTTTCCATTAGTCGAATTTCCTTTATAAATGAACCATTTATGATTATTTTTATTATTCCACTAGTGTCTAAATCTTCTAATATTATATCTAATCTTTCATTTATTCCAATTAATGTTCCACTATATGTTTTTTTATCTGATGTTTCTATAGATACCTTCTTTCCTAAAAATTGAATTGATTCCTCTCCAAATTTTCTAAATGCTACAGACAAGCTAATTCTATTGTGGTTATAATAGAAGCTATATATAATTTCAATATCTACCGTTTTTTTCGATATTCTAATTTAACATTCTTATTTAGTTAATAGATAAAAATTTTCGATTATCTCCATTTTTATATATTACATCTAACCAATCAACTAAACCTATTTGTCTCTTTGACTTGTGATCATAATGATAAATAATTTTCTTCACCGATTCTTCCGGATCATTACAAGTTGTATCTATTTCTGAAATTTTCAGTTTACCAAATACCTTTAAAGTATCATAAAAACATATCCCTAAAATTTCACAGAGTATATTTTCTTGTAATTTTTTATTGGAATATTTTCTTTTCTCATATACATCTATCAAAGAATATGGAGATTTTCTTAGTATAGCTATAAAATCTAATTCATTTCTTTTTATTACGTATGGTAAAAGATGTCCAACTACTATTACATTATCATTAATTAATTCTTTTAATAAGAATAATCTAGTTTTTTTTAAATCAACTTCGAATGGTCTATAATTGAAAGCTTGATTTGATATAATTATTTTGTTTATATCAATTATTTTACTATTTTTTATTTTTTTAGAAAGCAAATCAGTTATTGTATGTTTACCAACACCAGGATTACCTGTAATTCCTATTCTTATCATTCTATATAATAAAATATAAAATCTAACTTAACCTAATCTAAATACAAATAGATAAAAAAGTCTACAACAAAAATATAAAAAATGAGTTGAAATTTTCTATTTAATTGTAGTGTATTGTGTTTTTTAACCTTCTTCCCAGCCCTTGTCAAATACACCGTTTTTGTGTAATGGGACTGGTTGTCCTGGTGTGTATTCCATTGGTCTCATCCAGAATATTGCATGTGTTGGACAAACTCCTACGCAAGCACCATCAGAAATGCATCTTTCTGGATAAAATACAAAGGCTTTACCTCTTTTCCAACCTTCTACAGGTTTTACTCTGAGAACGTCTGGACCAAGAGCAGTACAAATTTCTACACAAAGTGCACATCCAATACATCTTTGTTCATCAACATCTGGAAGTATTGCAATTGTCATTCAATATTTCACTAATGGTCCGATGTTGGCGAAACTATTTAAACCCTATGTCGATACCAAAACAGCGTTATAATCTATATGTTAAGGTTAAATGATGCCGAGTAATATTAATATAAAAAATTTTATGTAATAAAAAAGGTTAAAAGTATAATTTTAATTTATTTTTTAGCCGCCATTCTCAATACGTCTACTTGTCCGCTATGGAGCCAATCTTTTAGTTCATCATGTGATGGCTTTGCATCATGTTTTCCTGCTAAATGCAAATGAAGAAGAACATAATTAACTTGGTTCAATAATGGTTTATTATTTTCGTCTCCTCTACGTGCTTTTTCTTTTAAATCTGCTGGAACTGTATTCCACCAGTCATTAAAACTTCTACCCACAGTAACAGTTAATGATATAGATTAATAAGTTTTTTGGGATTTTTAATACTGTTATAATAAAGTTTTTTCTAATCGATAAAGGGATCTTTAACTAATTTTTAACAATAATCCAAATTAATTATAAATATATTCTCATTATTATTTTGTTAATCTATGTCTTTTTCATTTGATGAAATTCTTAAAGCATATAAATTTTACAAACAATATCAACTACAAAAACCATCTTCTTGTCATCATGAACGATTTATATTCCCATTATTTTCTGGAACCTATTTTTGTTATAGAAAAATAGATGTTCTACGTGTAATATCAATTGCCAAAGCTCTTTCTGAGAATGCAGAATATATCGATATTGGATGTGGTAATGGAGATTTCCTACGAAGAATAAGAAAATATCTACCACAATCTATAGGTATAGAACAAAATCTATTGCCTTTTTATTTATTAAAAAATACTAAACCAGATTACATATATTCAATTCCCATTGAATTGTTCACAAATAAATACACATTTGATTTAGCCTTTGTTGGATGGATGCAACCTGGTGTTGATTTTCGTAAATATGTTGCTAAACTAGCAAATTGTATAATAACAACATTTGACTCTGGAGGTCAATGTGGTATAAACGGAGGTTGTGAGTATGAAGAATTTGGTTTCCAAAAAATTGCTTCTTGGAGAACTCCATCGTGGATCGACATAAATATTGAACTGATGAACAATTACTATACTGGTTCATTAACAAATAAAGCAAATTTAAGGCAGCATTTATCGAGATTACGAACAGCTAATAATTTCTGGTATGTCTATTCTATTAATAGTATATCCAATAAGATCACTACTGCTTTAAAATCGCAAATTCAAAAAGAAGAAAATGATCATTTATTTTCCAGAGAAAAATTTGATTTTGAAGTTGTTTTAGATGAATGTGGCTTTGGTTATTATGAGAAATTGTCATCTTTACTTTCTACAGAAAAACATTTATGGAAAGTACATTTTCATTAAGTATATAATGAGTTAAATATGTTAAATCCTAAGAAAACTTATTAAATTTGAGATATAGCAGCATTAACAACCAACAAGAATTAATCAGTTCAACTTCTTCAAAAATTGCTTTTAGTAATTTTATAAACTCAATAAAAAGTCCAGAAACTAAAGAAAAATACAGTTACAACTTTTTGAAATATACCGAATATTTGAAAATAGAATTAGATTATATAATTTTATAAAACAGATTCTTTTTATTAAAATTTTAAATTATCTAAAGAATTTTTACGTCCTGCTTCTGTAATCTTATATTCTCCATATTTATCTACTGATAACCATTCCATGTCTTTTAGAAATTCTTGTATGGAGTGTACAAATTTATTATTATTATCAAATTGTTTTGAACCAAGATTAATATCGAGAATTCTATTATTATTTAATTCTCTTAAAATATACCTTGCTAAACCTAAACCATTGTTCCTACTAGGATTGTAGGAATTCCTTTCTAACGTACTTGTTCAACTTACCCGTCATTATCATAACATACATACACCTAACTACATATAAGTTACCGATGTATTTAAATGCCGGCGCATGATTGTTTCAGATCTTTATTAACATTATTCCAATATCTTGATAATAATCTATTACTCTAGCGATATAAATGAACCCTGATCCAAGGAACAAATTATATGATGAAACAATTTATTGTAATTATTTCAAAATATAGAATGAGAATTTCAAGAAGTAATAAATACATTTATCACTATTTGATCATACTTCTAACCAAAAAAATGGCAAACCAAGTCAAAGAAAGTCATAGTCTGAATGTATCTATAAACCTAGATTGAGTTCAGGCTATGATTACAATTAGTAAAATCTTAGCAAATAATTATATCAAATTATTAAATATCATAATATCGATTGATTTACAATCTTATAGGAGTATAAGATTGAGTCCTAATCGTCATAGCCTTCTATTGTTATGAATATTCCTTGGAGGGTTATGACAATTAAATTATCTCCAATTAATATATAGAATATTAACTCTATTATATCTAGTCATTATGACAAGTGATTCTACTATCTACAAACCACAAGATGTATTAAAAAAAGAAGCAAGAGGAACAGGAGATGCCGATCTAGGTGAAGTTAAAGAAGTTTCAGATGAATATGTGATTACAGAAAAAGGTGTTATTGATAAAGATAGATTCTATATTCCAAAATCTTCTATAATACATATTGATGGACAATTTGTATGGTTTGGAATTACAGAAAAAGAAGCAAAACAATACAAAAGGGATTAATTTCTTTCACACCTACAATATTATTTTTAATTAATAATTTTTTTGGTCCAGATTAGCAGCCATAGCCTACTACGCATAAGATACGAGGCATAGTGCTATTCAAATTTTCTTTTATAATATCTTTCTTTTAGTATTAT
>JAICHH010000005.1 GCA_025922715.1 Nitrososphaeraceae archaeon | reverse complement strand
TTGGAAAACTTTAATCTCTATGAGTCTCTATCCCTAGAACGAGTGAGTTCATCATACTTTACTATCAAATATTTTTATAATTGAATTATCTCTAATATAATATGAACAAAATGTTCAATAAGAAAAAATTGACGTTGCTTGGTGGTACTTCTTTTTTGGTGTCATTTCTATTTACCTACAATTACATATCAGTGGATGTACAAGCACAACAATTGACTAGTGAAAAGACAATAATGGATACACAAAATAATAGCTCTACTATCCAAAATTCTAACTGGACTGGCACAGTAGAAATATCAAAGGTTCTTAGGGAATCTTTTAATCCATTAATTAAAATTAGTTTGTCTGAGGCTATCAATAAATCTGAAATAAATATTGGTAATAACTCTTCTGCTATAGTAGGTTTTATCCACCCTGTTAATGGATATCTGGTATATGTGATCTATTTACTCAATGATCACAATGAAGTAACAAAAGTAATTACAGATGTAGGAACAGGAAATATACTAAATACTAAAAAAATGACAATAGAAGAAATGATGTTCAATTTCCATCAAGGAGGAATGACTAAATCTCATAGCCAAACATTTGATAAAAATAACATGATGAAAACAATGATGAAGTAACATTCCTTATTAATTCTAATTTAAATCAAAAATTCTAATTACTTTATTTTTCTAGAGAATTCTAATTTAACTCATCATTATATTTCTCACTAAACGGAAATATTTTTCTAGCAAAAATCAGATAGGTTGTATGTCCAATCATTCTCATAGATGGTCGGGTCATACCTTCTCTCGCTTCAATATTACGAATTAAAATTTCTACACACTCGATATCTGTGAAATGATTATTTTTCAATGAAACTGAAGTTTTCTCTGCTTGATTCATAGTAGGACATATAGCAAGGAAAACTCCGCTTCCTTTCAATGCATTATATGCGACTTCAACTGCAGTCCAGGGATCACCAAGATCAACAATTGCAGCATCAAAATCATGTAAATTAATGCCTTGTCGAATATCTTGTTCTGTAAGTGTTACATATTCATCCATCTTTGCTTTAAGAAGATTTTTTTTTGCTATTTTCATAAAGTCTGGATTAATATCGAATGAATAAACATGTCCATTAGGTTTTACTATACTTGCTAAAAATGTTGTTAAAGCTGCACTTCCTGTTCCTATTTCTAATACTTTTGATCCATTTTGAATTCCACTTCTTATAGCAATATATCCAAGATCTTTTGGATAAACAATTTGAGTATTTCTTTCTGATTTCATAATGAAATCATAAATAGTAGGTTCTATTAAGTAAATTTTTTTGTGAAGAGTCGTATTTATTGACATACCATATTCTAAACCAATTATTGAAGAAATATCAATAATTCCTAAGTGGGTATGCATCTTTTTTTCTTCTTCTACTTTTATAAGCCATTTCTTATTCATAGTATGATAAAGCAAGACATAGTTACCGACACTGATTCTCATATTATTTACTTTAAATAATCTACAATTAATATTTATTAAACAAATACATGAGTTTAATGTTCATATTCTTGAAAATGATTCTATTCCTAAAATTTCGAAAAGATTAGACAACACGTTTACAAATACCTTTACTAGCATTAGCCTGCTAACCTTCAAAATTACCTCTGCACTTAACACAGGAAGGTTCTCATAAAATGAATTGAATTTTGTACATAACTTATTTGCATATTTTGTCAAAATCTTTGGATTCAGTGTATTTAGTGACTCTTCTATAATTATGTTAAATTTTGATATCTCTTTAATTAGATCTCGCTCCATATTATGGTTTAATAGATCATATCTTATACTTTCATTTTTGTCATTGATAACTTCTTCTAAAGAGCCATTACCTTTTTCTAGAATTCTCATCGCTCGTGCAAATGAATATTGTAAATATAATGAAGTATCTCCCTCTAGGTTTAATGCTTCTTTCATATCAAAGGTTATCATTTTATCTAAATCCTGTCTCAGCAGGTTGTATCTAATTGCTGAAATGGCAATTCCTTCCGCAATTTCATTAATAGTAGTATCATCAAAATCAGGGTTTCGTTTCTTGACTTCATAATAGGCCTTCTTGTGTAATTCATCCAAAATAGTATCTGCATTAATAAAAATTCCTTTTCTACCTGACATATGAATAATTTTCTTGTTTAGCTTATCTAATTCCATTCCAATATCGTGAACACTATTAGGACTCAGAGCAACGGTCTCATAGCCAAGATATACGTATCTTTTAATAGTTGGATCAATACCATCTATGACACTAGAAATTATTTTTTGTAATCGTGCTTGTCTAGAATCTATTATAGTTATTACTCTGTTATTAGGGCTCTTTCCCATAAAAAATAAGTCAATCTGATTTAGGGGATTATCGGTAATTTCTGATTTTATCATAGTTTTCCATAAAATGGACTTATCCCATTGTAGAGAAAATTTCTCATATAGAAAGGGATCATCCACTAAATTTAATTTCCAAACTGCAAATGAAATATCTTTGGCAATATATGTAGCAGTGCCATCACTTCTTATTACTACCTTCTCTTCATTATTTTCATCCCTTAATACCCAACAATTCATATTTTTACCTTTAGTTGAATAATATATGATATTCTTCTCTTTCAACAAATTAAATGTTTTTTCCCAAAGCTTTGATGACAAAATTTGTGATTCTATAACAAGCAAATCATATCTAGATTTGATCCTCCAGCAAGATCCAAGTTGTTGTTTTACGATTTTATCAACTATGTAATTTGTAAATTGAGCTAGTTCCGTGTTTCCTTGTTCTATCTCTTTAATAACTAATTTCCTTTTTTCAATCAAATCTAAATTGGTCTTATACAATTCATTCATTCTAACATATATTTCACCACAATATTGGTCAAATTTAAAATTTTTCTCTACATTATCATGACTAAAACCAGCAAACTTAAAGGCTACAATAAGATCTGCAACTTGGACACCTGAGTCATCTATATAGTTTAATACAATAGTTTTGTGGTTTGTTAACTTAAATAACCTGTATAATGAATCTCCAATTATTACATTCCTAAAGTGTCCAATATGGAGGGCTTTATTTGGATTTACACTAGTATGTTCAATAACAATTTGATTGTTATGACCAATATTTGGTATCAATGATTTATTTTGGTTAACCAATTTTAAGAGAAAGCTATTGAAATTAGCATAATTAATGTTAAAGTTAACATGACCTGATACGTGAGCATTTGCATTTAAAATCAAAGAATTTTTTCCTATATTTTTTAATTGATAACTAATGGAATTGTTAACAAGTTCTCTAGCAATTTCATTAGGTTTTTTGTGTATTCTTTTGCTAAGTAAAAAAGCGATATTTGTTGTTAAATCCCCGAACTCTGGTTTTGGAGGTTCGACAACATCATATTCTATATTTTCATATTCTAATTCTAGTAAAGCTTCATTAACAATTTGTCTAATTTGGGTAATTACTTCTTTTAGAGTCATTTGATAGCATTTTTACCAAAAAAATTTAAAGCAATATAATCTAATGCTTCCACTAAGCCTCTTCCTGAATTTTCAGAAACAACATGATTGGCTTTTGATTTGACCATTTCGTCCGCATGATTCAGTGCAATACCAAAAGCACAAAATTGGAACAAAGGAATATCAGTTTCACTATCCCCAATTGTTACTGTTTCAGAAGGTTTTATTTTCAAAATATCCAACGCTTTTGCCAGACCAGTAGCCTTATTAATTCCCCTATTGTTAATATGAAAGGAATATTGGCTATCGCTTAGGTCTACACTAAGATTATTATCTTTAAGGATTTGCTTTCCTAATTCAATATCGAAAGTTCTCTCTAATACGACCTCTGTCATCCGATCAAAAACGTTTTTTAATTTGACATTTTCCAATTTTTTAGTTAAAATTCTATATCCATTAACACATTTTTCTTTGTTTCCAAGAAGGATATGTTCTGTCGGACTGATAGTAACAACTCCTCCATTTTCTCCAACTGCAATTTTAGTCGTTCCTCCAAATACAGATAAAATATATGCTTCGACTGAAGATCGGCCTGTTACATAGATAATTCTATAACCTAATTTTTCTAATGATCTAAGATGTTGCATAGCAGGAAGATGTATAATTCCTCCACCATTCTCAGTTAAAGTACCATCAATATCAATTGCAAAAGCTTTAATTAATGAGGTCATAGAATCTACTGTTACGTTATCAATCTATGCTTCGATAAAAATTCTATCAGAGCAACTTTCATTCTCCTTTTACTTCTTCTCTTGTCCTAAACTTTGGTGTTATTCCAAGGGAACTATAATTTCCAGTTGAACATGTAAAACATAGCTCTTCTTCTGGTATCCCTATTGCTTTAGCAAGATTTTTTGTGTCATTATAGAATACTTTATCGGCACCAATTAATTTACTTATTTTTTTATTAAGTCCTAGTTTTTGTCCATTATTTAGAAACTTTTGATTTGCTAATAGTTCATCCATAGAAGGAAAATCGATTCCTGCGTAACAAGGAAAACGAACAGGAGGATATGTAACAATCATATAGATTTTGTTGGCTCCTGCTTCTCTCAGGGTATGAATAATAGATGCGGAGCTTGTACCTCGAATTATACTGTCGTCTATTACTACTACATTTTTGCCATCAATAATGTCTTTGATCGGAAGTATTCCTTTATTTATTTCAATGCGGTCAGATTGATAGGGTTCGATAAAACTTCTTAGCGCACCTTTATTGATATGTCTATCCTTAACTAAGCCTTCTTCAAAGGGTAACCCTGTTTCTTGTGCATAACCTAATGCAGCTGGCCGTGCGGAATCAGGAACTGGAATTACTAAATCGGCCGAAGGAATTGAGAACATCTTACCTAAAATTTCGCCCATTCGTTTTCTAGCGGCGTATATATTCACACCTTCCATAATACTTACAGGATGAGCAAAATAGGTATATTCAAACGCACAATGGGCATGGGGTTTTTCAGAATAAAAGGTTTCAGTTTCTAAACCATTCATGCTTAGTTTAATTAATTCTCCTGGGTCTACGTCTCTTATTAAATAAGCCCCTACTGCAGAAAAGGCACAGGATTCTGATGCAACAATATATGTATTTGTTTCTTTGTGAAATCCCAAAACCAATGGTCTAAAGCCTTTTGTATCTCTTGCAGCATAAACAGATCCATTATCGGTCATAAAGGTGAAACAAAAAGAACCTATCATCTCTTGTTTTAAAATTTTGATAGAATCCTTTACATTCATATTAATAGAAAGATGCTCTACCAGTCTTTTTGCTGCTATAAATGTATCACTCATTGTTTGAGGAGTAAACGTACATCCTCCAACCATATTTGCCAATTCCTCAACATTTGCAATTGTTCCATTATGAGCAATACACAAATCTTTGATTTTTAATGGTTGAGCATTCTCTATCGTACTCCTTCCAAAAGTAGAATACCTAACATGACCTATTCCAGCATTCGATTTGTAATTTCTAATGATATTCTTAAAATTATCTGCATAACTAGATACCAAGCCTAATTGTCTGAATGGTTTCTTCTTAGGTATAGCTATGCCCCATGATTCTTGACCCCTATGTTGAAGAGCCCGCAAAGAATCAATTAGAAATGGGATTACATTATGCTGATCTAAAGAAAAAACACCTACAACACCACAATTTTCTGTTACCATTTCAATATACTATTAGATAGGCCATCAAAATATTTTAATCATATGTCTATTAGTGAATTTTTTAATAAAAACAAATACTCCTTACTATAGTTCAATGATTTTCCATAATTGAGGAGATACTTTCAAAATATTTTTTTGCAAGTTCCATTTCTATATCTATAATTTTTTTATTCTTGGAAGCAAATGTTATATTATCTCCATAACCCGTTACTTTTCCAATTTTTGAATATTTTAAATTTTTATACTTAGACAATTCTTTTTCAAGTTTCTCTTCGTTTTTTGTTCCAATGATAAATCTAGAGGGAGTTTCAGCAAAAAGAAGAAAATCTACTCTTTTACAGTTATTAGGTACCTTATCCAAGTCAATGTTTATTCCACAATGAGAACCCATAGCCATCTCTGCCAACGCGATAGAGAGACCACCCTTTGAACAATCATGAGAACAACTAATTAACTGTTCTTTAATAATTCTTGAAATTATATCTGCGTTAATCAAATCAATTTGTAAGTCCAATTTTGGCACAGTTCCACCTGTTACTCCATTTAGAAACTGGAAATATTCTGAACCACCCATATCATCAGACGTGATTCCTACGATGTATAATGTGTCGTGTGGAGTAGGACGAATTTTAGAGATACACGTCATGCCTTCAATAAGGCCTAACATTCCAATTACTGGTGAGGGTTTTATTGGTCCAATTTTAGTCTCATTATAAAAACTGACTTTCCCACCAACTATTGGAATTTTATTGAAATTACTAAAATCAATCATTGCTTCTATACTTTTTTGAAAGGTCCAAAAGATTTCTGGATTTTCAGGATTTCCAAATTGTAAATGATCAACTATTCCTATTGGGTGTCCTCCTGAGGAAATTATATTTGCGCGCGCTTCAGAAAGACATGATAAAGTACCTTCATAAGGATCTTGATAACATACTTTAGAATTTCCATCGAGTTTTGCTGCCAAGAATTTATCATTATTTAATTTTATGACTGCACTATTTGTCATTCCTGGCTTAACAATAGTTCTTAGTCCTATTTCATGATCAAATTGCTGAAATACCCAATACTTGAAGGCAATAGTAGGATTAGCCAGCATATTCAAAAAGGTTTTCTTCAGGTCGTGTGGAAGCTTTACGGAGATTTTCTTGACTCTCAAATCCTCAATATATTTAGGCTTTCTACTATTTCGGTTCAACAATGGAGCATATGCAATCAAATGTGAAGGCATTTTTGCAATAGTTTTTCCATTTTTACATATTACAAGATTTTTATGATTCTTAACGCTACCAATTATTGCGAAGGGAACCTCATATTTATTAAGTATCTTTGCAAAACTTTTAAAGTTCCCCTTGTTCATAATATATAACATTCTTTCCTGTGATTCAGAGATCATGATTTCTTGAGGTTCCATATCATGATATTTGATAGGAACTTTATCCAAAGCAATCTCAAAGCCTTTATTTAAATTAGCGGCAGTTTCCGAAAGGCAACAAGACAATCCTCCTCCCCCTAGGTCTTTAACAGCTTTTAGAATATTAGCTTCAATAGCTTCTTTAGTGACTTCAATTAATAACTTCTCCATAAAGGGATCAGGAATCTGAACTGCCGATCTATTTTCTTTTGCCAATTCCTTAGATGCAAATGATGCTCCATGTATGCCATCTCTGCCAGTACTACTGCCTGCTAGGATGATAATATCATCTTCTTGGATAATATTTCCTATCAAATTCTTTCTTTTTCCAAATCCTATTGCTGCAACATCTACTAAACAATAATTTGTGAAAGATTCATCAAATTCTATCTCTCCTCCTACTGTAGGAATTCCTATACAATTTCCATAATCAGCTATTCCCCTTACAACATTTTTCAATAGCCATTTAGAATATGAATATAATTCATTATCTTTTTCTCTCGATATGCTTATTTCATTTGAGGCAAAGGGTGATTTGATGTGTCCAAATCTTAATGCATTTAGCAGAGCAATTGGCATAGTTCCCATCGAAATAATATCCCGAATTATCCCTCCAACTCCAGTAGCGGCCCCTCCATATGGTTCAACAGCTGAAGGATGATTATGGCTTTCTATATGTATAGTAATTACATCACCATTCCCGATATCAATGATTCCTGCATCATAACCAGGCCCTTTGATGATTCCTTTCCAATCTTTAGATAATAATTTGATATATTTTTTAGATGATTTATAAGAACAGTGCTCAGACCATTGTGCTCCAACAATTTCCTTTTCTAAACGATTTGGTTCACGCTTTAATTTTTTTTTGAGATATTTTAATTCTGATTCAGTTAATATTTCCAAATACTATCTATGATGGTTCGACTATTTATGAGCTTATTTTTTTTATATATGCAATTAATGAATCAAAAATTTTCATAGCCGAATTATTCAATCCAAATAATTTCAATTCAGGTTGACAAGTTCTTTCAGGATGAGGCATCATTCCTACAATATTTCTAGCATCATTACTAACTCCGGCAATAGAGTCGATAGAACCATTAGGATCATCCTGGTGGTAACTAAAAACTATCTGATTTTTTTTTTTAATCTCTTTTAACTGATCTTCATTTAAAATAAATCTTCCTTCTCCATTAGCAATAGGGATTTTAAATAATTCATTCTTTTTAAATTTAGATGTAAAAGGAGTATTTGTATTTCTAACCTTCAGATCTGTCCATTTGCAAATAAAATTAAGGCAATTATTCTTAATTAATGACCCCGGAAGTAATTCAGATTCAACTAAAATTTGAAATCCATTACAAATTCCCAATACTGGTACTCCATCATTGGCCAGTCTTTTTACTTCTTTGATTATAGGGCTATGAGCAGCGATGATTCCTGCTCTTAATCTATCACCAAAAGAAAAGCCACCCGGAATGATTATTGCATTGTAATTTTTTATATTTTCTTTCTTATGCCATATAAAGTCAGTTTTTATATTGTATAAATGTGTTAAAACATGATAAATATCCCTGTCACAATTGCTTCCAGGGAAAACTGGAATTCCAATTTTTTGCATTTGATGTTTTAAAAATACATTTATAGGGATTAATATTTTTGGATCAAATAAAAGTATTATATAAAACACTTAAATTGATAGAATTATAAGGTTTTTCATTTTATAATATATTTCATTGCCATGATTGAATCTGTAAGGGATATAATGATCAAAGATCTGCTCACAATATCAGAAAATGAAACTGCTTTAAAAGCTGCGCAGTTAATGACTGAAAAAGGAGTAAGCTGTTTAATTGTTTTAGCTGATGATCAACCCATTGGAATTGTTACAGAAAGAGATTTTATCAAAAAGATTTGTCTAAAAGAATTAAAATTATCGAGTGTCAGAATAGGAAACATGATGTCTAAAATCAGAACATCTGCATCACCTGATACTCCTATTGATGTTGCGGTTCAAAGAATGGTCAATAATAGGATAAGAAGACTACCTATTATAGAAAATGGCAAAGTCGTAGGTATAATTACTGTAACTGATTTAGCCAAGCACCTGCGGACTATATTACTTTTGAATAATACACTCTCAAGTCGTTTATCTCAGAGTAATGTGGAAAATTATTAAATTACCAATATTGATCAAAAATCTATAACATTACTATTATGAAATATCTTTATCTTAATAATTATTCATCGGAGATGATATTAACTTGACAATCACTTACAATTGGATTAAAGATTCTTAAATCTTCACACATTTTTTTTACACTCAAGGTTGCTTGTATTGGGTTTTTTGCATTTACAATTAGTTTTAATACCTTTGCAGTTCTCACAGATTTAATATTATTGTATTTATTTTTTAAAATTAAATCATGGTAAATTGTTTCTCCTTCAGGGTCATTTATAAAAGATTTGTTTTCTATTGTAACGATAACATTAAACTCTTTATTCTTCAATAATATAGCCTGATTAGTATAGTTACTTAAATACATTTTAATTATTGGCAAAGAATTAATTATAGTAATTATTAAAAATCGATGATATTCATGGTCATGTAGCTCAGCCTGGCCAGAGCGAAGGTTTTGTAAACCTTAGGTCGTGGGTCCAAATCCCACCATGACCTACGAGTAAAAAAGTAATTTCGACGTCATCTAAGTTTCTCTCCACATTGCATGAGTTTTTGCTAAGGTAATAAATCCAATAGCGTATACTAACTGTACTAATATTCCAATCAGAACAGACCAATTTTCAGGAGTGTCAAATCCCATAGCATATTGAATCATTAAGGATGCATGAGTTGTAGGTGCAATATAGGAAACATATTGAAGAACATCTGGGAGCTTGTTAATTGAATAAAAAACAGGTGGTAATATAGCTAAAAAAACATTAACAAAAGATATAATCTGAGTTGCATTTTTCATATGTAACATATGTGATGATAAAAAGAAACCCATACTAGAAGTAGAGATCCACACAATAAGTATAATAAAAATAAGTAGGGGAATATACACCAACGAAACTCCTATATAAAATATTAAAAATAATAAAACGACTAGCGCTGGAAATCCAAATAAAATTTCCGAGAGCGCTAGACCAGTCATATATGTTAATGGTGATATAGGAGAGGCCACAAACATATCCTGGATTTTATATTCTGTTTTATAATATGTAATATCTTGACCTAGTGCTAGTCCATAACCAACTAAAGCCATTACTAAACTTCCACTTATAGCAAATTGCGTATATTGTCCATCGCTAATGATAAATAAAACAAATAATAAGGAAAAAGGTGTAATTGCGGTAAACATCAGTGAAAGAGGATTTCTTCTTAACCATAATATTCCCGTTGTATATGCTATAATTAATATCTGATAAACTTTGAACATATAGGCATTGTAATTTAAACTAATTGTGTTATTTATGAAATAGCGATTCGCCTTATCTAAAATCATATTAGTTAATGATCGTTTTTAATAATCGATAATTATAAAAAGATATTTCTTATAATATTTTAGTTATTGAAATTATTGCATCGGGGAAAGGTTAAAGATGTTTATTATAATAGCGAGAATAGCAAGAATACTCTGTTATTTGTTTTTTCTAATAGGATATCTGCATTTGATGTTAATATGGCACAAGATATTCCAAAAAAAGGTGAAGTTTTGTGTAAGTTTGCAAAGTTTTGGTTTGATAATCTCGACGTCCAACATCATATGATTAAAACTATTGACGCCAATAAAATGCTAGTCGAACACCTATCCATGATACCAATTGAATGTGTCGTCAGAGGTTATTTTTATGGAAGTCTAGTTGATAGATATAACAACAATGAAATTGATTGGAAAGATTCTGAAGAGTTTCATATTTTGTCTCATAATTTTGATCCAGTAATCGCTTCAAAACTATCTGAGCCAGTGTTTGATCCTACTACTAAATCCCGCGCACATGATATTCCCATTTCTAAAAATGAAATAATTTCATCTAATATTTTATCACAGCATGATTTTGAATTTTTGAAAAATAAATCCATAGAACTTTATCTCAAAATGAGCAAAATTGTAAACCTTGCCGGGTTTTTAATTGCAGATGCAAAATTTGAATTTGGTTTCAATAGTAAACGAGAAATCGTTTTGGGAGATTCTCTTGGTCCAGATGAATATAGAATATGGAAAAAGGCTTCTTATCAAAAAGGATCCACTCAAGAAAGTTATGATAAACAAATTTTAAGGGATTGGCTCACAAATATGGGATTTAAGAACAAAGTTAATGAACAGAAATCTTATAATACAAAACCTCAACCTCCTAAATTACCTTCAAGTTTAATACAAAAAATTTCGAAAAGATATATTCATGCATATGAAATGATAACTGGTGATAGAATTAAATAATATAATAGATTTTTTTATTAATTATCAAGGCTCATTTGCAGAAATTATTAATGACCCCTTGGCATTACTATCCTGTAATAACGATACAATGTCTCTTGGTATATGAACCGCTGCTCTATTACATTTTATCGACAGGGTTCTTGAGGATATATAATTACTAGTTCTAATCACAATCTCATGCTGATTGTTCAACGTTAATTTGCTGTTTCCAAATCCATTGATTTCAAACGATAGAGTCCCAACAATTATCTGGAACTTTATTGGAATATCATCCTTTGTTATCAACTTTCGTAATTTTGGGTTTAAATCCTTACAAGCCTTGTTAGCATTTATTCCTATAATACAATTTCCTTCTTTTGTCAGATAATTGTCTTTTGTTATTTCTATTGTTCTCGGATGTGTTGCTAGAACATTTGGATGGCCAGAAAACTTAATTTCATCAATTACCAATATGAAAGAGACTGCGTTAATAAGGTAAATTTAAATTAAACACTGGGAAGTAGTATTATCGAATTGTTACCAGCAGCAGCAGGTTATGATAGAGCTATAACAGTATTTTCTCCTGATGGAAGGTTATATCAGGTTGAGTATGCAATTGAGACAGTAAGGAGAGGTACTCTTGCTTTAGGAATAAAATGTAAAGATGGAGTTCTTTTGGCAGTTGAAGAAAAAACAAGGAAATTACAAATTTCTGATGTCACTCAAAAGATCTTCCAAATCGATGATCACATAGGAGTCGCTGCAGCAGGTTATATCCCTGATGCAAGAGCACAAGTCGATCATGCTAGGTTTTTTGCTCAAAGTAATAAATTAATTTATGATGAACCAGTGGATGTGGAAATTGTTGCTAAAAATATTGCAGATATGTCACAACAATTAACACAATATGCAGGCGTCAGACCATTTGGAGTTGCATTAATCATTGCAGGTGTTGATACGACTGGAGGCGAATTATTTTTAACTGATCCTAGTGGGACATTTATTGGATATGATGCAATTGCCATAGGGCAAGGAAGTGACCAAGTAAATGAGTTTTTAGAAAAATATTACACACAAAATGTTTCGTTAGAAGATGCAGGGAAACTGGCATTAGAGTCAATTAACATGGTAAGCGAAGAAAAAACAGGAATTTCTCATATAAAGATGTCATTGATCGAAAATGAAAGCAAAATTATGAGAAAAGTAGGGGAAGAAGAAATAGAGAAGTTCGCAAAAATAGCCAAAGATAATCCTACCAATCCAAAAGACAAACCATAGTAAATATTGTTTTTACGAATGTTTATATTTATTTTGTTTAATTGACATTATAATGGGTACTAAGGCTCCAAACTTGCATGTTTCCGAATGGGTGCAAGGATTACCCACAAACATAGATAAGAATATCGGAAAAGTGATTCTTGTTGAAGTATTCCAAGTCAATTGTCCTGGATGTTTTATGTATGGCCTTCCTAGTGCAATAGAGATATACAAAAATAATAGCAAAGATGATGTAGTAGTTTTAGGATTAGCTACAGCATTTGAAGATTATGATAAAAACACATTAGAGAATCTAAAATTACTATTATCTTCTGGAAAAGTTATTGGAGAGACATTCAATGCACTAGGCCAGTATGGTCAACTAGTTGAAGGGGATAAACTTAATTATAAAATTCCTTTCCCTGTAGCTATGGATGTCTTAAAAAAGAATACTCAAGATTTTTCTGATAGTAACGTTATTGATTTTATAGAATCCAATATTGACAACTATAACTCTTACAGTGAGCCAGATAAGAAAGTGCTTTTTGAGCGAATCAAACAATATCTAAAGAATAAAAAATATTCTGCTTTAACGTTTGACGAATACAAACTTAAAGGTACTCCTTCTGCAATTCTGGTCGATAGAAAAGGTAACTTACGAAATGTTTTTTTTGGAGCAAATAATTATCTCAATGGTTTGGTAAATCAATTAGTGAATGAATGAAGATAAAAGATAAAATTTCCGTAGCTATCCCAGATTCTTCATTATCAGATGAAAAGGGGTTAAGAGAAAAAACTTTAAAGATTGGTAAGTTTGCGAGGGCTTTTTCTATTTTTGGAGTTGAAAAAATTGTCATATACAAAGATCCTACAGAAAAAAGAAAAAATTCAGATATATCTCTTATTAAATTAATACTTGAATTTTTGAATACCCCGCCATATTTAAGAAAATCAATTTATCCAATGAATGCAGACTTGTCATACACAGGTCTTCTACCACCGATTAGAGCTCCTCACCATAAGAATAAGGTTCAACTCAAGGATGTCAAGATTGGTGAAATAAGAGTGGGTATTCTACAGGACCGCAATTCCATTATTAAACAAATGGAGAGAAATACATTTACTAGTGGTCAAAAATTCATCATTAATTTTAAGGAAAATTATAAATTATATGTAGATGTAGGACTGGATTGTCCTATCCCATTCTTAGGAGAAGGCAGTCATGGAGAAAAAATAGTTGTCAAGTTTATTAATATATATCCCAATCTAAAAGTCATTAGGGCATTTGGAAAAGATTTGGAAAAGCTATATTTGGGATACAGTATAGAGAAAGTAAATTCACTTGAAGAATTTTTTAAAATACTTGACCAAAAGACATTTGTTATATTTACATCAAAGAAAGGAAGGACTTTCAAAAGTGCTGAATCTCAGTTTAACGAGAATATTACCAATTTTGAAAATTTATTAATTGTTTTCGGTTCACCTAGCAAAGGTATTAAAGAAATTTATCCTAATTACTATAAGACGAAAAATTCAATGTATCTAAATATGTTTCCTTACCAAAAGACCCAGACTATAAGGTTAGAGGAAGCAATTCTTGGAACTTTAACTCTGTTCAATCATTTCCTTTTTTAAATCTAATATTTTTTTTCCGTCTTGAGTTATTTTTAAATTATTTTGAAGATATAAATTTATTAATGGATTAAAAGGTTTCATGCTGTATCAATGGGTCATAGAAAGTACAGTGCGCCGAGACGAGGAAGCCTGGCCTTTTATCCTCGAGTTAGGGCTAAGAGTGAAGAGGCTAGATTAAGAAATTGGCCTGTATACAATGATAATACTTCTCTTTTAGGTTTTGCTGGGTTTAAGGCAGGCCAAATACAAGTTATGACGATAGATGACAAGGAAAAAACTCCTAATTTTGGTAAACAACTTGACAATTCATCAACGGTAATTGCAACTCCGCCAATCAATATTATTGGTATAAGATGTTATAGAAAAGATCTCTATGGAGAAAAAGCTTTTATCGATGCTTATTTTAAGGATTTACCTAAAGGATTAGATAGAAAATTTAAGACAAAATATAATGAAAAATCTTTTGAAACAATTGAATCATCTATAGATTTGATCTCTTCTTTTTTTGCAATTGCATCTATTTTTCCAAAAAAAGCAAATCTATCTCAGAAAAAACCATTTGTTTTTGAGATAGGTGTCTCAGGAAAAGATAACAGAACAAAATATGAATATCTAAAAGGGATAATAGGAAAAGAAATTAAAATATCAGATGTTTTTCAAAATGGTCAACTAATAGACGTATCAGGAATTACTAGAGGTAAAGGTATTGAGGGGCCAATCACCCGTTTTGGTGTCAAGCGAAAACAACACAAATCGAGAAAAAGTGTAAGAGCACTTGGGACATTGGGTCCAATATCTCCAGCAGTGGTCATGTATTCTGTACCGAGGCAAGGACAAAGAGGTTTTCATCAAAGAACTGAATATAATAAAAGAATATTATTGGTTTCATCTGATATTTCTTCTCAAACAACGTCAGTATCTTCTAAACCTTCAATCAATCCTCCAGGAGGGTTCAAACATTTTGGTTTAGTTACTACAGACTATATTGTGGTTCGAGGATCAATACCTGGCGTTCCAAAGAGATTAGTTAAAATGAGACAACCTATAAGGAGTAGTACGAAGAAAGTTATTGAGCCTAAAGTCGTTGAGGTAATTGCAAAATGAGTATCACCACTATTTTAGAAATAGATGGAAGTAATAAAAGTACTATTACCTTACCCTCGGTTTTCGAAACTCCCTATCGCCCTGAAGTAATTCAAAAAGTTTACAATCATCTGAATTCATATACTTTTCAAAGACAAGGTAGATATCCTGCAGCAGGACAGATGGTCAGTGCAGAGTCACGTAATACTGGATTAGGAATTGCAAGAATTGCCCGAGCACGCGGAGAAGGTTTTCCTAGGGCGGGACAAGCTGCTGGTGTTGCAAGTGTGAGACATGGTCGCCTAGCTCATCCTCCTCTTTCATGGAAAAATATCTATAAAAAAGTAAATAAAAAAGAAAAATTATTAGCTTTATGTTCTGCTATTGCAGCAACAACTAATAGTGAATTGATCAAGAGGCGAGGTCATAAGATTAAGGATACATTACAATTACCAATTGTTGTTTCAAATGAAATTGAATCAGTAGTAAAATCAAAAGATTTAGAGAAAATTCTGCTTACATTGGGACTAGAAGACGATTTAAAACGTACATTTATTCGGAGAAATAAATCAATACACAAAAATGGCACTAATCGTAGATCTGCATTAAGTGTACTGATACTAGTCGGGGATGATAAAAGAATAGGCAGGTTGGGTAATTCTCTTCCTGGCATTACTGTCAAATCTGTTAAATCTGTTAGTGTTCTTGATTTATTTCCTGGTTCTAAACCCGTGAGATTGACTATTTTTTCTGAAAATGCTATTAAAGAACTTAACAATTTAAAGTGTATATCCAATACAATATTTGAGATGATTCGTCAATGAAGAAAAATTTGTTTACACTCAAATCCACAAGATCGTCGAAACAAAAAAGAAAAAATTCACAATTACAAAAAGATAAACCATTAATTATTGAACCCTACATTACAGAAAAATCTTTCAATTTGATAGAAAAAGAAAAAAAGTTAACCTTTATTGTGGACGAACAAGCTGATAAAAAATCCATAAAAGAGGAATTACATGATCTCTATGAAGCTGAAATAATTGAAGTTAATACTGCAAGAACCATAGATGGAAAAAAAGCGTTTGCCAAGTTCAAGGACTTAGATTCTGCTCGAGATCTTGCAACAAAGCTTGGGTTGGTTTAAGAATATGAAAATGAATATTTTTTATTTTCTCGGTAGATTTAAAAATAAGCCACTGGAGGTATAATATCAGATTGGTTAGGGAATTTAAGTTTCGAGGTTATAATCAAGATCAATTAAAATCGATATCAATAGAGTCACTCTTACCATTGTTAAATGCCAGACAACGCAGATCCTTGAATAAAAGGGTAGGAAAGTATATGAACGATCAAAAACGAACGTTGCGAGAAGAGATTAAACTAGCACGTGATGGAAAGTTAAAAAATAAGTTGAAAACTCATGTTAGGGATATGATAATATTGCCAGATATGATAGGTCTATCCATTAGTGTACATAACGGTAAAGAATTTTTTGATGTTACAATTAAATCAGAAATGGTAGGACATTATTTAGGAGAATATGCTATTACAAATAAGAGAGTTCAACATGGCTCACCTGGAGTGGGTTCATCAAGATCTAGTTTGTACGTCCCTTTGAAGTGATTGATTTATGCCAAATTATTCTTATGCATATCAAAATTTTGATAAAAGTAGACAAGTAAAGTCTGCTCTCCGTGAAACGGATATTTCGCATAAACATGCACGTGAGATTGCATCAGCAATTACAAATCTTTCGATTGAAAAAGCTAGAGATTATCTAGAATCAGTATTACGAAAGAAAATAGCGGTACCATTTAGACGATATAATAACGAAGTTGCGCACAGGTCCAATATTCGAGATGGATTCAGCGCTGGTCGCTTTCCATCAAAGGCAACTCATGAATTTTTGAAACTTTTAGATAATTTAGAAAGCAATGCAGAATACAAAGGCATGGACCTTGATAGGTTAAAAATCATCAATATTGTTGTTCATAAAGGGACACGATTAAAAAGATTTACACCACGTGCTATGGGGAGAGCTAGTCCCAAATTTGATACACTTGTACATGTTGAAATGGTCGCACAAGAAGGCGTAATAACAGAATGAATGCAGCAAAAAACGTAATGGCTAGTAACTATAAAAATATGGAGCTAGACGAATATCTAAAAGAAACCCTTAGAGAGACAGGGTATGGAGGAGTTGATATTCAAAAAACTCCTATTGGAACAAGAATAACATTATACGTAACCCGTCCTGGTTTAGTAATAGGACGAAAGGGCTCAGGAATAAAAGACCTTACCTCTAAACTAGAGCAAAGATTTGGATTAAATAATCCTCAAATTTCAGTCATGGAAATAGAAGTTCCAGAGTTAAACCCCCAAATTATGGCCAATAGAATAGCACAGCTGGTTGAGAGAGGAACTGCATTTAGACGAGCTTCTATGTGGACAATTAATACTGTAATGGGGGCTGGAGCTATGGGTGTGGAAATAACTATCGCTGGAAAGTTACGAAGTGAAAGAGCGCATTTTGAAAAACATTCATCTGGTGTGATACCCAAAAGTGGAAACGCAGCCGATAAAATAGTCAAATTGGGTATTACTGACGTATTAACTAAAATGGGTTTGATGGGAATCCAGCTGCGAATTGCCCTAAAGAATGAAGTCCCACCAGACTTTGAACTTATAGCATCAAAACAAGAAACTTCATCTACTATTAATCCACAATCAGATAAAGATATTGAAAAAGAAGATAATAACGATACAACGCAAGAAAATAATCCCAAAAAAATAAGTGTAGAAAGAAATAATCAAAATATAAAAACACCACAACAAAAACAAATTCCGAAATCCAAAGATATAAAAGATAAATCCTTGAATCCGAATAAAGTAAAGGAAAAAGGGAGCGTGTTAGTGCATAGCAAATGAGTAGAATAAAATTATCAACTCTCAGAGAAATGAATGACCATGATCTCGCAGACAAGTTATTAGAATTGAAAGCTGACCTTGCTAAATTAAGGTCAGAAGGAGCAAAAGGAACTTTAAAAAAAGAGAGTTCTAGTATTCGATGGGCTCGAAGAGATATTGCAAGGATTTTAACACTTATCAATGAGAGAAAAATTGAACAAAGAGTTAAGTGATATATGAGATTGATAGAAAACATTCTATTTCACGAATGGATCGGCTTAAAAATAAAGATATCAGAATGTTCACAAACTAGCTTGACAAATTTATCTGGTAAAATCATTTTTGAGACTAAAAATATGCTTATTGTAAGAACATTAAATGGTGTTACAAAAATTCCAAAAAAAATTATTCTAAAATGTGTTTTGTATCTTCCCTCAACCGCTTGCTTTATAAGGGGTAACCAATTGATAGGAAGACCAGAAGATAGAGTATTAAAGATAAAGAGATGATAATGGAATATGGTTAGAAATATTGGTATTATGGTTGCACTTCCAAAAAAAACATGTGAAGATCAACAATGTCCTTTCCATGGAATTTTACCAGTAAGGGGCAGATTGTACTCAGGTATTGTAGAAAGTAATAAATCTGCCAAAATGATTGTCGTCTCAAGAGAATATAACAGATTAATTAAGAAATACAAGAGATATGAGCGAAGTAAATCTAAAGTACATGCTTTTCTTCCCAATTGTATTGAGGTAGCTGAAGGACAAAAAGTCAAAATAGCTGAATGTCGACCACTTTCTAAAACTGTATCCTTTGTAGTCGTTGAAGGAGATAATAAGGATGGCATCTAAGTCAAGAGCAGTCTCAGCCAAAGGTGCTTCCGAATTTCGTCCCTATATAACAAGGGCTTTACCTGTTACCGCAGAGCTTGTTTGTGCTGATAATACCGGTGCGAAAGTTCTCAGAATTGTTCAGGTAACAAAATATAAAGGTCGCCATTCAAGAATGCCTTCAGGGGCTGTAGGAGACCTTGTCACCGTTACTGTTAAGAAAGGTCCAGCACAGTTAAGGAAACAGATTTTTGGGGCTGTTATAATAAGACAAAAATATCCTATAAGGAGGCTTAGTGGTATAAGACTTACCTTTGAAGACAATGCTGCTGTTTTAGTAACTCCAGAAGGTGAAATTAAAGGAACTGATATAAAAGGTCCTGTTGCTGCTGAAGCAGCGGAAAAATGGCCAAGAATAGCAAATCTGGCTTCATCAATTGTTTAAGATTATAGTGATTGTATATGATAAATAAAAATACTACTTTAAATATAAAGAAACACAAACTTGATAAACATATTCGTTCACCTCTTTCAGAAAATTTACGAAACGAATACAATAAAAGAAATGCTCGGGTGATTAAAGGAGATACTGTAAAGGTATTACGAGGAGAATACAAAAATGTTGAAGGTAAAGTAGAGAAAGTAAGAACTGGTAGATCAACTCTCTTGATTGAAGGCATCCAACGAGAAGCTTCCAAGGGAGGTAAAGTGAAAGTTCAAATACATTCTTCTAATGTTATTGTTACATCCTTTAACTTACATGACAAGAATAGATCTAATATCATTAGAAAAGTTAGATCATCAAAGCCTGAGGAAGAAAAAAGAATAACTATTAAACCCAAATTAACAAAAACTCGAATAAGGAGAAACTTAAATGTTAAAAAGGTTCTGAAACCCCAAGAAAACCGAATAACAAATTCAACTTCTAGTCAAGATAATAAGGGGGAAGATGATTATGATGGTGTTAGAAAATAAAGTGATATCAATGTATCATTTGGAGAGGATATAAAGAATGGCAAATAAAGGAGGGAGAACTACCGCAAAACGACAATTAGCTCCAGTTTTTTGGGATATAAATAGAAAACAAGGACGTTTTATTTTAAGGACCCATCCAGGGACCCATTCAAAAAAATATGCATACTCTCTAGGTGTTCTTTTACGCGATGTATTAAAGGTTACAAAAAATATGCATGAAGCAAAAAAAATTGTTGATGCAGGTAAGGTCAAAGTAGATAATGTAAATAGATACAATGTTAACTTTGCGATAGGGTTAATGGATACAATTGAATTAGTTTCATCTCAAAAGGTGTATCGCTTAGTACCCAAGAATTCACTTTTATTATATCCTATAGAAATAAATGATAATGAAAAGATACTCAAACTTTTAAAGATTAAAACTAAAAATATCATTAAAGGAAATAAAATTCAGTATGGTTTTCATGATGGTAAAACTGTTCTTTCTGAAGCTATTTATTCAGTAGGTGATACATGTCTTGTGAAAATACCAGAATTAGAAATTATTCATACTCTAAAATTACAATCAGATTGTCTTGCTATATTGACAAGAGGTGATAATGCTGGTAGCATAGGAAAAATACAAGAAATAAAAGAAGGAACATTTTCTCTTCCTAAACGTGTAATAATAAGAGTAGATTCTAGGTTATTGGAAATTCCGATTGATATGATTATGGTTGTTAGTGAACCTAATGATAATAATCCAAAGATAAAAGTGAATGAATGATGACTGAAAATATTAACAAAACAAATGAAATAATGAAAAGGATAGATATTGAAAAAATTGTCATAAATATAGGGGTAGGAAAATCGGGAGATCCTTTCGAAAGAGCTAAGATGGCCTTAACAGAATTGACAGGACAAAAACCCAGTCCGAGAGGAGCAAAAAAGTCTGTTAGGGATTTTGGTATTCACAAGGGTGAGCCAATTGGTGCAATTGTGACATTAAGAAGACAAAACGCATTGGACTTCTTGAAGAGAATTTTTCTAGCCAAATCGAATTCTTTCAAAAGAACGTCTATCGATAATAATGGAAATCTTTCTTTTGGAATTAAAGAACATATTGACATACCAGGAATAAAATATAATCCAGATATTGGAATCTTTGGAATGGATGTGTGTGTCTCTTTAAAAAGGCCTGGTTATAGAATTTCCAAGAAAAGACATCCAGATAAAATCGGTAAGAAACACAGAATAACGAAAGAAGAATCAATAAATTTCTTCCAACAAAATTTTGGAGTTGAACCAATATAATGCCTAAGCCACGTGAATATTCAGAAACAGGCAGGAAAAAGGTGCCACATGGTAAAGGAACAAGATGGTGCAAAAGATGTGGAGCATTTAATGGACTAATCCAAAAGTATGATATAATGCTCTGTAGACAATGTTTTAGAGATGTAGCAATTAATATAGGATTCAAGAAATATGAATAAAATATATATTGATAGCAAAAAAATAAAGAAAATAGATAAGAAAAACATGCTAAGGATAGATCGACTAAATATACTACTGGAGAACAATCTCTAAATGCCATCATTAAATATTGTTTCGAATTTGTTTAATACTTTATACAATAACGAAATGAGAAGAAAAAAAGAATGTTTAGTTATCCCGACTTCTAAATTTGCTAGTGAAATTCTCAGAGTTATGCAAAAGTATCGATATATAGGAGAATTTGAATTGATCGATGACAATAGAATGGGAAAATTTAGAATTCAATTATTAGCTAAAATAAACAAGTGTGGAATTATTACTCCAAGGTATGGTGTAAAAAAGAATGAATTTCTCAATTGGGAAAGACAGTTTTTACCTGCTTATAACCTTGGAATATTATTGGTATCAACAAGTAAAGGCATAATGTCTCATACTGATGCTCGAAGTCAAGGATTAGGAGGTGTTCTTATAGGCTATGTCTACTAACAAAGAAGGAAATCAGTCTGGAGAAGTCACAATTCCAGAAAATGTCAAAGTTACTAAGGAAAAAAATACAATAATTGTTGAAGGTAAAAATGGCAAAATCGCTAAAGATTTCACCAAAATACCTATATCGCTAGTTTTTGAAAATAACAAGATCATTATTCATCCACCTGGTCATCGAAGAAAAGATTTAGCTTTAATAAATACTGTAAAAAGTATTATTTCTAGTATGATTAAAGGAGTAGAAACTGGATTTACTTATAAACTTAAAATAATTTTTTCTCACTTTCCAATATCTGTCAAAGTCAAAGATAAAAAAGTTATTGTTGAAAATTATTTTGGAGAAAGATCTTCACGTATATCTAAAATTGTTGGATTAACACAAGTCGTAGTAACTGGGGAAGATGTTATAGTTAAAGGACCTAGTCTAGAAGATGTTTCTCAAACCGCTACAAATATTGAATCTTCTACTAAAATAAAAAATAAGGATCAAAGAGTATTTTTGGATGGCGTTTATCTCTACGCCCGAGAAGATGGAATGTCTTAATAAAAATATTTACTATCCTCTTATCTTCTCTTTTTATCTATAAATTTTAAACTAACATACGATAATAATTCTCTCGATTTAGAAAATTTTTTTATTGTAATGAAATTAGACGACGAATAGAATGGTGTTTAATACAATAAGAAAACATTTTTATTTTGATAAAAAAAATGATAGTTGAATGCCGCTGTAGCTCAGCATGGTAGAGCAAATTTAAAGCGAAATTCGCTTTAGAGCTTAGCTGGCTGTTAACCAGTGGGTCATCAGTTCGAGTCTGATCAGCGGCGTTTATTTTTTTTATTATAAAATATAACTTTTACGTATTGTTTCTTACACAAAATGATTGTATTTAGTTATGTTACCTAATTTAGTGATTTATTAGGAGAGATAAAAAATATCAGATAAAGATCTCCTTTCATTTTTTATATAAAAAAATAGTATATATTTAATACATTAATCTTTAATAATCTGCCTCTTGATTCTATATTTTGATGAAAGCTGTTATACTTGCCGGAGGGTTAGGGAAAAGATTAAAACCTTTGACAAATGATCGACCCAAACCTATGATAGAGGTACTAAATGTACCCATAATCGAATGGCAACTTAAATGGTTTAAAAAACATAATATCAACGAGATAATTATATGTGTTGGTTACCTTAAGGAAAATATTATCGATTATCTTGGTAGTGGTAATAAATTGGGTATTAATATCGGATACATAGTAGAAGATAATCCTCTGGGAACTGGGGGTGCGCTAAAAAATACCTCTAGTCTTTTAAATTCATCAATTGATGAAGGATTTTTCATGACAAATGGTGATATATTAACAAATATTAATCCCCATAAATTATGTAGAGAAAAAATATCAAGTATTGCAGTTGTTCCTCTGAGGAGTCCATATGGAGTAGTTAATATTGATAATGAATCTAATGTAATAGGATTTGATGAAAAACCTGAAATTCCTGACAAATGGATCAATGCAGGTCTTTATTATTTTACAAAAGATGTATTTGAATATTTACCTAATAATGGAAACATAGAAGTTACTGCACTTCCTGCTATGGCTAATGATCAAAAATTAAAAGGCATGAAATTCAATGATAACTTTTGGAGATCAATAGATTCTCATAAAGATATAGATGAAGCAGAAAAGGAACTTCAATCATCAAATTTAGTATGAAAAATATTTCGCGAATAGGATATAATATTGGTACACTCTTATCAATTGATAATATTTTAAGATTTGCAAAAAAAATAGAAGAAAAAGAAAATACAGATTCTTTATGGGTTCCAGAATCTTGGGGAAGAGAAGCCTTTGTATCATTAGGTGCTTTATCACAGGTCACAAAAAAAGTTAGACTTGGTACAGCAATAATAAGTATACATTCTAGAACACCTGCTACAGTGGCGATGGGAATATCAACATTAGATATCTTATCCAATAACAGATCAGTTTTGGGCTTGGGAGTAAGCACTCCTGCATTGGTAGAAAATTGGCATGGAATAAAATTTGATAATCCAGTTGAAAAATTAAGCGAATACATCCACTGTGTTAAAATGGTTATGAAGGGATCGAAGGTAATGTTTAACGGAAAATACTATAAGATAAATGATTTTAAAATATTATTCAAACCACCCAGAGATGATCCTCCGGTATATACTGCAGCCATTAATAAAAAAATGTTAGATCTTTCATGTGAATTAGCTAACGGTGTTTTGCTTTATTTAAGACCTAAACACGAATTGCCAAAAGTTGTTAAATATATAAAAAACAAATTGCCAAGAAAAAGTAATAAAAAATTTGAGGTTTGTTGTGCATTTATCACTGCTGTATCTGATAAGGATCCGGATTTGGCTAGATTAAGAGCAGCAAAGACTCTAGCCTTTTATGTGGCAATAGGAAAATATTATAATAGGTTTTTACTGGAAAATGGTTTTGAAATAGAAGTAGAGAATATTACTGAAGAATACCAAAAGAATGGTCTTTCAAATGTTCACAATTTTATTTCAGATAAGATGCTAACTTCTTTAACAATATCAGGTACCAAAGAGGAATGCATCAAGTCTTTAAGAGAATTTAATGAAAGTGGAATATCTTTACCAATAATCCAAATAAATCCAGTCGGAAATAATCCAGAAAATTCAATTAGGGAATTAATCTCTACATTTTAGTTGAGAAAAGTTTCGGTAGTTGGAGGTGTCACAAGTGAATTTAGAAAAGGAACAGATATAGATATTGCCCATATTGCCTTAGAGTCAGCGGTAAAGTTATTGAAAGATACTGGATTTCCAAGGAACTTGATTGACGCTGTAATAGTATCTTCATGTTCTTCGGATCAATATTTATCTAGTGTAATTTCAGAGATGATCGGGGTAACACCAAAGATTTCCCACAGAATTGATAATTTATGTAATTCTGGTACTAATGCAATAATTTCTGCATTTTCTTATATATCATCAGGCTTATGTGATTCTGCTTTAATTATAGGTGTTGAAAAATCTAATACGTCAGGAAAAATTTTTTCAAATGATTTCTCAAGGGGACAATACAGTCTGCCTATATTTTGGGGTGCAATATATAAGAAAATTCATATGAAAAGATACGGATCAACAGAAGAGCAAATCTGTCAAATTCCAGTTAATAATTACCTTAAAGCGAAGAACAACAAAAATGCCTTTAATAGATCTAAATCTGTAAATCTTGAACAGGTTTTAAATTCCAGAGTACTTGTTGAACCTCTCAGATTATTGGAATGTTGTTCTATTTGTGAAGGTAGCTCTTCAATTTTGCTTATCGCAGATGAGAAATTTCCATTTTTTAAATCTAAAATAACATCAAACAAAAGAAATTGCGAACTGATTCCAGTTTTGATCAAAGGAATTGGTCAACAAACCAATTGTGCAAGTTTTAGTAATGCAATTACAGATATTTTTGCCCAAGGGTCAGCTAGAATGGCAGCACAACAAGCCTATAAAATGGCTAGGATTTCCCCTAAAGACGTGGATATAGCAGAAATTCATGACGCTTTCTCTATCTTGGAGATACTGGGGTATGAAGATCTTGGTTTTGTCAATAAAGGAGATGGAGGCACATTTGTTTATCAAAACAAAATTTCTATAAACTTAAGGGGAGGAATAATTGGATGTGGTCATCCAATAGGAGTCACTGGCATTGCACAAGCTGTAGAAATCTATGAACAACTAATAGGGAAAAGTAGTAATACTTTAAAATTAAACAGATCTCCTCATGTAGGTGTCGTCCATAACTTAGCAGCTGCAGGTACTTCTGGGACCGTCCTCATTATGGAGAGTTAGATTTGAGTATATTCTAACATTTTCTTTAAACCTAAACAAAATAATCATGCACACAAAAAAAAATAATCATCAAAAATTTATAGAATATATAGGGAAAGGAAGGTTCGTGCTTCCTTATTGTAAGGAATGTAGAAAGACTATTTGGCCTCCTACAGACAATTGTAGAGTATGTCTGAATAATCTTTCATTAAAAAACTATAAAAATAAACAAGGAAAAATACTAGAATTTTTTCTTGATAAATATAATAATAATAATGCAAATATCATAATGATATTAGTAAAATTAGATGAAGTAATACTCATTGGATCTCTTCATCAAGACAATACAAATAGAGAAAATATTGAAGGAAAAAAAGTAAGAATAAAAAAATGTGGATTTATTGATAAAAAAATATTTTATCAATTCGAGATTGTGAATAATTAATATATCTATTTGATTATTTATTTTTATTGAGTTACGATCGTTTTGTGGATGAAAGACTGTTGACTAGTCGAGATGCTTTAAATAAATATCAGATGAAAATAAAGTTACAGGACATAGATGAGAATGCGCGTGATTATTCTCAAAGATTTGGCAATAGGGTTTTAGTTAGTAAAATAATTTTAATGACAAAACATAACAGTACCCAAGAAATTGAAGAAATTGAACTTGATATTGAAGAATTGGAAAAAAGAATAAAAAAAGAACGCCTTTTTTCCTCGTCAAACCGATGGGTAGCCCAAAATGAAATAAAAAATGGTTATATTGTTGCCACACGACACCTTGACCTATTAGCTGATGCAATAGCACTAGATGTTATAGTTTTTGATTAAAGAAATTTAATTTTTAAAGAAAAGAAAGAAAAATGTTATTATTTTCTTTGAGAATTAAAAAATAATAGATGCACTTTATTGTTTCTATTTAATATTAGTTTTGCAACCTTATTATATTATGTATGAAATTATTATTTCAATAATAATATAAACGACCAAAGAAAAAATTTATTTTGAACTTAATTTTTTCTTGTCTATCACAATTTTGGCTATTCCTAATCCGATTAATATTCCTCCCAATAGTATTGTTGAACCGGTTGTTCTAATAGTATTTTGATCTAGTTCAAAATTAGCCATAGCCATTACAATAAGTAATCCCAAGACAATCAATCCTCCATTTATAAATAGTAAGATAGGGATTGTCTTGTTCGGTTCTTTTCGACCAAGTGCAAATCCTATTATAGATAATGCAACGGCCCCGCCTCCAAAAATACTTCCTCGTATAGCTTCATTTAGGGGAAGGAAACCTTGTCCTCCTTCTCCTCTGGTTACTGCATTTGTTTCAGATTGTGATGCAACCATTACATCGATACCGTAAATTATTAGCAATCCAAGAGAAATTAATAAAAGAATAATAGCAATCTTTGCCATAATTTTTTTACATTAAGATATTTAATAAACCTATCAATGATCATAATATTGGTATGAAAAATGAGTTGTATTCTGTCTTAAATGATTTTGGAAAGGAAAATATTCAAATAGAATTTCAAAATAATATAAATTCATCAATTCCTAAAATAAAGGAAATACTTTCTAAAACAATAGCAACAATTTATGAAAAAAAAGAAAACATTGATTCTGATTACAATAATTTTGAAAAATCATTATCTATATTATGCGAAGCTTTTTTACATTTTCTATTGACAATAACCTCACTTCCTTCGCAGAGGAAAATAATGCTAAATGAGTTGAAAATCGATTTGGTAATACCTGACATAAAAACTCTGTATAAAGATCCAAAGAAAACTTTAATAATAAAATTTGATAAAGATTCATCTACTATAGAATATATAAAGAAATTAGATAACATTCAGAAGATCAAAGAAAATATTTGGATAGTTTCAGCTACTCCTCTTGAAATTAATTATAGGAATTATGTTATTTATAAAAAAATAGAAGAGTGTCAAATTTTATTTACTAATAATATGATTATAGATGAAAATTATAATAATTATCTTATTGATGGTAAAAATGAAATAAACAAGAAGAAGCATAATAATATTCATAACATTAATCCAAATGTTATTCCTTTTTTTAATATAATAGTTGATATTAATAAATTTTTAAAAGATACACAATATAGAGGTTTCAAATTTGTAACCTAATAATAGCTATGAAATAATTTTAACTTATTTTTTTTATTACTTCTTTTTATTTTCTTTGAATATATTTCTATAACGACGTTAAACACGAATAAAAAAGAACTTAAATATTTTTAATATACTACTCTAATTGATGATATAAAAATATATGACAAATTTTATATATTTTTTATGAATAAGTAATTATGATTGATATAATAAATAAAATCTATGAAAAGTAAAGGAATTTTTATAATAGGAGTTGATACTGAAATAGGAAAAACCACTATTGCAGCAGGTTTAGGCAATTTGCTTTTTCGAAAAGGAATTAAAGTAGGAGTAATGAAACCTTTTGCAACAGGAATTAAACATTATTCTAAAGAATTTAAATCTCTGGACACTAAAATGTTAAAAGATGCAAGCGGTAATAAAGATAATGATAATATAATCAATCCCTATTTTTACTCAATACCTACTGCTCCTTACCTTGCCAAAAAAATATTAAAATTAAATGAAAAAATAGATATTAAAGAAATTTTAAACAAATACAAAGAAATTGAAAATAGACATCAATTTACAATAGTAGAAGGAATAGGAGGATTAATGGTTCCATTGAGCAAAGATTTTTCGCTTGCAGATTTAGCCTCTATAATAAATATACCAGTAATACTGATAACGTCAAATAGAATAGGATCTATAAACCATATTGTAATGACTTATCGCCTCGCTATATTATATAAGCTAAAAATCAAGGGAATAATAATAAACAACAAATGTAAATTCTCAAATTCTCCTTTCAAATTAATAAATAACAATCTCCAACTTATTGTTGAAGAAGTGACAGGAGCAAAAATTTTAGCAACTATACCATATCTAAAAAAACCATCTTTCAAAAAAATAGCGAATATATTGGAAAAATATGATTTTATAAAGAATTTATAATTTCTCTAGTACAAATTGAATGTGATTATTATATTATTATTTAAATTGAATATTTTTTGTTTTATCGTAACAGTCAATTTTAGTGTTAAGATTTAGTAGATAACAAATAAATATTTAAATTTTGGGATCAAAATAATTAGGCTAGGCTTTTATTATTTGTAACTGCTTTGATAATATTGGGTTCTAGCAATAGCATATTGATCGATGAAATTATTCAAAAAAATTTCGAAACTAAAAAAGATAATTGATTATATTTTCAAATTCATTTACAATAAATCAGCGACTATGCTTGTTGAAGTGATTGAGAAAGTTTCAAACTAATTATTGGAAAAAAATAGTACATTC
>JAICHH010000004.1 GCA_025922715.1 Nitrososphaeraceae archaeon | reverse complement strand
AGGGTCTGTAAGTATGGCCACGATTACAACGGCCAGGGCCAGAGCCTGCGCTACCGAGCCAATCGGTGCTGCGTCAGGTGCGAGCGGCAGGGGCGGCAGGTGGGCTAGGCGCACGCGAATTGCTAATGGAGGTTGAGCTATTTCATTAAATGTTTGAGCTTGTTGGACATCACCAGTAACAGTATAAGTAGCAGCAAATGGGTCACCATCTAATGTATGTAATGCAAGGGCATTTCCAGCAAATGGAAGTGAAGCTGCGTTGATTGGACCATATTGTGGAGTTAAAAGACTAATGGCTACTGTACCCTCACCTAATGGAGCTGTAGCGATAGCGCCAAAAGTTGGATCAACCTCAGTTTCATTTGCAAAATTCTGTAAAATTACAATTTCAGCTGGTTTACTTGCGGTATATGAAAGTGTACCTTGGTATATCGCACCATCATCTCTTGGAGGAAGAATTAGTGCTAATTGATGTGCTTCATGGCCTGGTAAGGGATCTTGTTTAGATGTCACTGTACCTTGCTGAGCAAAAGATTCACCTACAGAAATTGTAGCTGCATCAGGTTTTGCTTGCGCAGCTTTTGCAACGTTAGTAGCATTAGATGATTCACTGCTGGTAGCATTAACAGACTCAATATCTGTTACTTGAGAGCTAGTAGCATTTCCTGTTCCAGAGCTGGAAGCATTCATAGTTTCAATCTCGCTTTCTTGAGCAAGAACTGAAAATTGAGGTAGTTGGAGACCTGTTGTCAAAAGTGTTAGTAAAAACATGCCAAATATTGTGGAGGTTATTGTTATACCTTTAAACATTAGACTATGGGGAGAATACATTGAATTTAAAGTTTCCTATAGAACTTTTTTTTAAGGATAATCAATAAAGATATTCTAAAAATTACTTCAACTAGATATCACATTCGAACCATAATAATACTTCACTAAAATGAGAAAATTCTCAATTAATTTTTTCTACTGCTTCTATATGGCATTCATGTCCTCGATGTTCTTTATTTAATTTTTCGGCTTCTTCAGAAGTAATTGGGAACCGCTCAAGATTTAGGTTCTTTTCACCCATTTTTTCTAAAATTACTTTCTTACACTGATCACAAATTAACTGAAGTAGTATAGGCATAAGAAATAATATATAATATAAAATATATTAGTTATTAAAAAAAAGATTTTAATTTATTAACAGAAAATATTATTAATGGACTTTAAGACTTGCGGGTATTGTGGAATAAAATTTTACGATTTAGGATGGCCCCATATTGAAGGAGATTCTAATAGAGGTGTTCTTAAGATAGAACATTTTTGTTGTGAAGAACATAAAGAATCCTTTCTTAAATCAAAAGAATAAGGGTTACTAATCTTGTTCATAATTAGATTTTGTCAAATAACTCTTCTAATTAATGACCGAATTTTACCTACCATATTATTTTTAATTTTATTTTCCCCAGTTTTTACGAAACACTCTTTGCAAAGAGCTTTAAGGTTAGACGGACTATTATCTCTCAATGATCCGTTGATATGGGCAAAAAATGGAGTCTTTTGTGTATTAAATTTAATGGAACAACTTTGACAGCGATATCGCGCTCTTTCTAGTACTGTTTGTCTGATTCCCAAATTAATTTTAGGGAATTTTTTTTTATTATTGCTACTTTTTCCAGATTCGGCGTTAAACATTGAAGATCATATTATCCATTCCTTAGAATTAACTTTTTCTATGAATTTCTTAAAGAGAGATAATTATTCGTTATCAGAAATTAGGAGTTGTCCACGCATTGTAGATGGATGCAACGAACAATAATATTCAAAAGTTCCTGATTCTCTTGATGCAATAGCTGTGGTAAAATCTTGACCTGAGTAAAGATAACCTGTATTAACATTTAATTCATCTATAATAAAATCATGTCTTACAAAATCTTTATTTATGATCGTAATTTTTTCCGGTATATTTCTATTGATATGAAGTGTAGGATTAGTATTGTTAAAAAAATTGTGTTCTGCAACTAATAAAATCCCTTCTGAATTCATATTATTCTCGTTTACTGGATTGAGGAGATTACCAATTCCCCATAATGAACCTACAATAATAAAAGAAATTACAACTATTGCAATTAAATTATTTAACATGATTCTTATCTTTTACTATCCAAAAGTTACGTTATTGATCCCATTAAAAAAATATTCAATTGGTATACAAACCAACTTTATGTTCCGTATTTGAATCCTTTGGTAGTAATTGAGCGAAGACATTCGATAACAGATAATATTGCCAAGTAACTTGTTTTTGGATTAGTAGAACTAGGAATATTTTTGACTCGTACTATCAATTCGCCAAATTTTCCTATTACTTTGATCTCATGTTTATTAATACGAATAGATGGATCTGCTATTACATTAACCTTGGTTTTTTCAACACCTATCCCTGCAAGACCTAATAAAGCTGCTACATTTACATTAGCTGGAAAATTCTGAACGGCCTCAATAGCTGAACCTTCAAAAATTAGTGTTCTTTTTTTTATAGAATCTACTGTGAAATTATTGTTCTTAAAGAAGGGAGAATCTTTAAGTGAATTTGGATTCTTAGTTGTTGTTAGAGTTACATAACTTACTGAATTTTTTACACTCTTGAGAGCATCTATTCCAGCAATAGCTCCTGAGGGAACATAAATATTTATATCATTACTCTCTACATTTCTTGAAACTTCTGAAAAGAAAGCGGAATTAGCAAAAGCACCTACACTCATAACGAGTACATCTTTCTTGAATGAAATAAGTTGGTTAAGATAACTAGTTATAGCATTTTGTGAAGCAGCCTCTATTACCAACTCAACCTCTTTAAAAGATTCGGACTTGACAAAGTCATCGAAATTATTAAAGAGCAGAGGACTATTATTTGATAATTTTAATTTAAGGGCTTCCGCATTCTCAGGTCGAATATCAAGGATAGAAAGTAAAGTTACATTTTTGGCCATGTTACTATCTACATGTTGGGCAAGCTCACTTCCTATAGCACCACAACCTATGATTGATATCTTTTTTTTCATAAAAAGGTAATTAAAGATTTTATTTTATGAGTTAAAATAGTTTCCTAAAATAATTTTTAAATATATTTGTATTTAAAAATAATAGATCAATTAAATTGCTCTGTGTTTAAAAAAGTTTAGCAAAGATATTAGTCAAGAGGATAATTTATATTTTAAATGAGTAATCCAAATATAAAACTGTCATCCAATTGATAACATTCTCTCTATTGCATACCTGGCTTTATCAGCTGTTGCTTTTGGGACTCTTACTTTATATACATTATTTACCAAAGAATTGTAAACTTTATCGATAGTAATTTTTTTCATATATTGACATATTGCATCTTTTTTAATTGGAATAAAATTTTTTGTCGGATTTTCTTTTTGCATCCTATATAATATTCCTGTTTCTGTTGCTACAATAAAATCAGTTTTAGATGAATTTTTCGCTCGTTCCATCATACCTTCGGTGGATAAAATATGACCTTCGTTTAGTAAATCTCCTTTTGACATATGGTACATAGTTGAAGATGTACAACTGCATTCTGGATGGACTAAGAATTCGGCATTTCTGTAATCCTTCATCATTTTATTAATATCGTCAGCACGTATTCCAGCATGTACATGACATTCGCCAGGCCATATGAACATGTTCTTTCTTTTGGTTATTTCAGATACATATGAACCTAAGAACATATCTGGAAGAAATAGAATTTCATTGTCAGGAGATATACTATTTACCACTTTTACAGCATTAGATGAGGTACAACAATAGTCTGATAATGCTTTCACCTCTGCAGAAGTGTTAACATAGCTAACAACAATAGCATCAGGATGATCTTTTTTCCAATTTATTAATTCAGAACAGTTTATAGAGGAAGCAAGAGAACACCCTGCATTTATATCAGGTATAAATACGTCTTTATCTGGACAAATAATAGAGGCAGTTTCTGCCATGAAATGAACACCACAAAAAATAATATTTTTAGCATTAGTTTTTTCTGCTTTTCTGGAGAGAGCTAATGAATCTCCAATAAAGTCGGCTACATCTTGCACCTCAGGTAATTGATAATTATGTGCAAGTATAATTGCATCTCGTTCTTTTTTTAAAGAGATAATTTCTTCAATGTATTGATTCAATGTTAAACTCATTTGCTATTTACTTAAATATGAGCAGAACATGATTTAAATTGATACTATTTAGGACACCTTTGCCTTAAATACATGCATCCTAGGCATAGATTGCCTCTTTAACGATTGCAATATATTTATTAGGAACATATTTAAAATATATGTATGCCAACTCACGGATCGCTTACTAAGGCAGGAAAAGTAAAGGGTCAAACTCCTAAGGTGCAAGCAAAGACAAGAGTTAGTCCTATTTCAAAAGTACGTAACAAAGAAAATTTTGTTAAAAGATTTGAGAAAAGAGTACCACCAGGTCAGAAAAAACCTGAACGTGGTGGAAGAAGAAGATAAAATCTAAATCCTTAATTTTTATAACTATTCTATTATCTTTAAACTGAAATCCAATGATGGAGCCGAATGTGTCAAATATCCTATTGAAATAATATCGGGTTTTAATTGGGCATAACTGACTATATTTTCTAAGTTTACTCCGCCTGAAATTTCAATTTTAACTAAATTTCTCAAACCTTCATCTATAATCTTTAAAACTGTTTTTTTTGCCTCTAATATAGAGAAATTATCTAACATTATAATATTTGCTCCAGCTTCAATAGCTTCAATAGCTTCCCGTTCATTTTTGACTTCACATTCTATTTTGATAGAAGATCCTATTTTTTCTCTCATTAATGGTATTATTTTCCTTATTGATTTGTCTACAGCAATATGATTATCTTTTATCATAACCATATCATCCAGTCTAATTCTATGACTAATTCCTCCTCCAATGACAACTGCTTTTTTATCAAAGAGTCTTAATCCAGGGGCAGTTTTTCTTGTTGATGCTATTGAAATTAGTGGATCTATTTTATTAACTATATCAACATATTTTCGTGTAGCGGTGGCAATACCGCTCATTCTCATTAGTAAATTTAATGCAATTCTTTCTGCTTTCAATACGTCTTTTGCATTTCCATAGATTTCCATAATACTTGCCTTTGGGGAAATTTTCATTCCATCCAACATATGCGGAGTTGAATTGCAATTGCAAATATCAAATAATACTTGTACTTCCTCTATTCCACAGACAATGCCTATAAAATCTGATTTAAATATGATTTTGGCAGTTACCGATTTATTAGAATTTTCCAGGTTTTCACTAGTAATATCACCTCTCCCAACGTCTTCCTGTAAAAATTGTATTAATGACTTTCTAAGGTTAAAATAATCGGATAATTTTTTTATCAAGAGACTTTAAGTGCATATTTATGAGGTATGGATATTTCTAAAGTTTTAGCAATAAGTGATGTTTTGGAATCAAAAACAATTACTATTCCTGACCAGTCTTTAGAAAGATCGGTAGAATTACAAAGTGGACAAACCTTTCCCACTGTAATAGCTTTACATTTTTTACATGCTAATTCTCGAGGCATTGTTATTTGGATACTCCTTTCTTTTCTTTTGGTGCTTGAGGTGTTTTAGATTTTTCTATTTCTTCTTTAATCCAATCAAATGAACCTAAAAATGGCTGTCTACATGTAATTCCTATCTTTCCCATTGATGTCCCTTTACCTAGGCTGACCGCTGTAATCCTTGCACGCATCTTCGAACCAATTCGCAAGGATCGAGAAGATTGGTTGGCAATTATCAAACCTTGTTTAATGTCGCTTTTAAGATAATCATCTGTTATTTGAGAGAGATGTAAAAGAGCATCAGTTGGTCCTATTCTTACAAAGGCACCAAAATCAGTTATTTCTATTATTTCTCCCTCTACTATTTCTTGAATTTTAGGAAAAAAAGTCAATGCTTTGAATGTTACCTTGTGATAAGTAGCTCCGTCTCCAGTAACTAATTTACCAACGGAGTCAGCATTAGCATCAATAATCATTATTACATAACCCAACTCTGCACTGATCATGCTTTCATATTTTTCTTTTAGAATTCCAATAGCAGTATTGCGTAATGAATCGGTAAGTCGGCTTGGTGGAATTCTAACAATATCAGTCATAGAAACTATATAAAACATGTTGGACGAGATAGGATATAATATATCAATTTATGAACCTTTTGTTTATATTTTGGAAAAGAAACAAAAAATACACAGTTCAAAATCTTATAGTGAATACAATATAAAATTGGGTTCAAATCAATATTTAAATATTGCGAAAGAGCTTTGTGTTTATGATGGTTACAGTTGATCAGGTTCTTACTTCGTTAAAAAAAGTAATAGATCCTGAATTACATAAAGACATTGTCTCTATGGGTATGATAAAAGAGATGGCTATTAATAATGATAAAATATCTTTCACATTAGAACTTACTACTCCTGCATGTCCTTTCAATAGTGAAATAGAACAAGATGTAAGAAATGCTATTTCAGATTTAGGTGTAAAAGATTTAGATCTGAAGGTTACGGCAAGAGTGATGGAAGGGAGAGCTATTTCTTTAGATGAACTATTACCTGGGGTAAAAAATATCATTGCAGTTGCTAGTGGCAAAGGAGGTGTAGGCAAAACAACAGTTTCTGTCAACCTAGCAATAGCTCTTGCAAAAACGGGTGCAAAAGTAGGGCTATTAGATGCTGACATTTATGGTCCAAGTGTACCATTAATGCTTGGATTAAAAGATTCTCCTCAGGTAGTAGATGGTAAAATTCAGCCTCCAATTTCAGAAGGGGTAAAAATTATTTCAATGGGTTTTTTTTATGAACAATCCCAACAAGCAGGAATTTATCGTGGGCCAATAATTTCTGGAATTATCAAACAATTTCTAACTGATGTAAATTGGGGTGAACTTGATTATCTTATTATTGATTTGCCACCAGGAACAGGTGATGCGCCCTTAACAATTGCTCAGACAATTCCAATTACTGGAATTTTGGTGATTACAACACCACAAGAAGTTGCTATGAATGTGGCAGTCAAAGCAATAGGGATGTTTAACAAGTTAAATGTTCCTATTATAGGAGTCATAGAAAACATGAGTTATCTACAATGTCCACATTGCAATTCAAACATACATATTTTTGGAACGGGTGCAGGCCAAAAAATAAGTGAACAATTTAAGATTCCATACATTGGAGAAATCCCTTTACATCCACAAATAATGCAGGGAAGTGATACAGGCAAATCTGTTATTATCTCGGATCCTGAATCCAGCCAAACAAAATCATTCTTAAAAATTTCAAAATTAGTTGCTGGAAGGGTAAGTGTTTTAGCTGCAGAAATACAAGATCAAGAAAAAGCTGAGGAAAAACAAGAAAATTCCGAATACAATAACTTAAAGCAAACAGAAAATGCCTCTTAAAGACGAGCATGTAAATATTCTAAAAAAACCTTTTGGTGAATTAATAAAACAAGAAGAAATATCTAAACAAAAAATTAATTCTATGGTTGACGGTTCTAAATCTTTGATAACAGTAGGAGATGCTACTACTGAAAAAATTATTTCACTTGGTCTCACACCAGATTTATCCATTATAGACTGTGTTGAAAGACGTGTTAGAAGGACAGAATCTAAAATTTTCGAACTCAAAAACTTCTTTTCAAAAAGGGCTCAATTCAAACAATACCAATGTAAAAATCCAAAGGGGACTATAGCAAAAGAAGCGTATTTAACAATAAAAAAAATATTAATGAAAAGAGAACAAGCTATTATTTTTATTGATGGAGAGGAAGATATGCTAGCCTTGGCAGTTTTTGCTCTTGCTCCTCTAGATTCTGTAGTTTTTTATGGTCAACCTCTAGAGGGGTTAGTTAGCGTGAAACTAAATGCTAAAATAAAAAATAAATCAAGAAATTTGCTAGATAGTATAGGGGTGGAATAAATTACCTGGGGATGATGAAGTGGTGGCTGTATGAAGAAAGTATCTAATGATTTGTGATACCAGTTTCTGACCCTCATATTGAAATGAAGAAAAAGATCAATTGTCTCTTCTTAGGAGTCACATCCACATCCATCATTCTCATGATCACCGATTTTAATATCATATATTTTGATACAATCTTTACATATACTCTGACCCTTAGAAATAGGAGAATTACAAAATGAACAAACATTCCCAAAGTTTTGCATCACAACAATGTTTCATGAATTTCCATATAGTCTTTACTATAAAACTTACATTTGAAGAATGAAAATGTTATAATTATTCTTATATATGACAGGAGCATTCACATTTTGTTAGTTTTATGTCAAAGGAGCAGTCAAAGTTAGGACCACAAACATCACTAATAGGAAGATCCACTGGACAATCAGAATGTCGGTCTCGCTTACAGAAAAAAGAAATTTTCACAGGTATAATTAAGTTAAGGGACATTAATTTTTAACTATAAGTATACAAATGCTTAGTCAAAGATCAATATTGAATAATTGAGGAGCATAAATTGATCCATCTCGAACTCTTTTTACTTTTGAAACCGAAAGATAATGTGGCCAAAGTGTAACCATCACAGCTCCCATTGGAACCCCTTCTGGGACTTCGATTAAAACAATATCCTCAGCCAATACGCCGTATTCCTTGATCAATTTGGACTTTGCTAGGGCAATTAGATCCAGAGGCATTCCGCTACTATATAAATAAACCTGACCCGAGTATTCAATTTTCTTATTCATACATCTAATTATTATATAAAAAGTATAATAAATTGTTATAACATGAAGATCTGAATTTATACTGTAAATTAATATATATGATAAATTCTTCTATTAAACTATATTAGAGTTCATCGATATGGTATTTTGACATACATCCTTTACATTCGTATATTTCGTCACCCACAGGACCAGATACATTGAATCTCACTATGGTAGTACATTTCGGACATCGACCTTCAACACTTTTAGTCTTTCTTTGAGGTTTAATTGTGCGTCTTTTTCTACTTCCCATCTTAGTTTATTGTAATTGATATACTGATTTATAAACGTCTTTAAAATATTTTGGAATTCTCATCCTATTACAATTTTAATGGAATACATCTTGAATTTACTTTAAAATTAGTTTAGATTAAATAAGATTCCAAATACTGATTTTATAATTGATACTACCAAAAAAATGCTCTTTTTCTAATAAATCTACACAATGCGACATTCCTCCATCATATATACTATCCGTTATAGAAAATGATGAATACCTAATAGGAGTGTCATGCCTGGAGCATTTAGAAGCAATAAAATCTAAGATACGAAAATTACAGCAAACTAAATCCATTCCACATGGAAGATTAAAGATAGACAATATCAAAATGGTTTCCACCAATTGTATAAAGGGATCCCCAGAGGATTATGAAGACATTTATTCTCAACGTTTAAGAGAAAATTAATAAAAATACTGAATCACTATAACTACCCAAGATTTTGTAATAGTTCTCTATTAACAAGATATAATGGTTTTTTCTTAGAGAGTATATTGTGTAAATTAATAGCTGCCACTTCCGACATTTGATTGCGAGTTTGTACAGTTGCACTCCCAATATGCGGTAACAGGATGACATTTTTTAATTTTAATAATTCGTGTTGATTTGGTAATGGCTCTTTTTCAAATACATCCAAACCTGCTCCAGCTATCCATTTATTTTTTAATGCTTTTATTAAAGAGATTTCATTTATTATACTTCCCCTTGAAGTATTAATTAGAAATGAAGTTTTTTTCATTTTCTTTAGTTCTATAGAATCAATTAAATGAAAATTATCTTTGTCAAAGCTTGTATGAATGGAGAGAAAATCACTATTTTTTAATAATTGATCAAAGGTCACATATGTGACATTCAATTTATTTTCTATTGATTTAGATAATTGGTGTCTATTAGTATATATAATATTCATATTGAACCCATTCGCTCGTTTAGCAACAGCAGTACCGATATTTCCCAATCCCAAAATTCCCAAAGTTGAGCCATATATATTACTTCCAAGAAATAAATCAGGTGCCCAGCCTTTTTGCCATTTTCCATCAATTACATATAGGTGGCCTTCTACAATTTTTCTAGATAATGCAAGAATCAATCCGAAAGTTAGATCAGCAGTAGCTTCAGATAATATATTGCCTGTAGTAGTAACATAAATTCCCCTTTTCGTAGCCTCACCTATATCAATATGTTCATACCCTGTACTTAATGTACTAATTACCTTTAAATTAGAACCAGCTGCATCCATTATGTCAGAGTCAATTTTTTCGGATAAAGTGCAAAGAATCCCATAAACATTCTTCACTTTTTTAATCATAACATTTTTGGTAGGTGAATCGGTTTTATTCGTCAAGATGACATCATAATAGTTTTTTAGTAGTTCTACTGCTATAGAATTGATCTTTCTAGTTATAAATATTTTTTTTCTTTCCATCAATAGAATATAAAATTAACTTTATTTATTGTATAAAAAGGAAATTGGATAGAGAAAAAATTATTACTCTAGCAGAGATAATAGATTATCATTGAAAAGAGGTACAGTAAATCTTCCTTTACATGGTGGTCAGGCTCCCTCTTATTTGCTGAATAGGATGATAAAACTTTCGTCAGCAATTTGTACAATAATTATAGAAGAAAACGGTTCAAAAGAATTTTTTAAGCGATTATCTGATTCTCTTTGGTTCCAAGCATTTGGATGCGTATTAGGTTTTGATTGGCATTCATCTGGTTTAACTACCGTCGTTACTAGTGTATTGAAACAATCATTAAATTCTGAACGTCATGGAATAACCATTTCAGGGGGGAAAAGGAAAAAATTCTACCAAGCCCAAAGATGAAATTAATAAGCTTGCTGAAAAAAATTACAATTTATCTACAAATAAAATAAATAACTTATTATATGCAAGTAAGATGTCAGCAAAAATAGACAATTCTGTTATTCAAGATGGCTTCACTTTATATCATCATATGATTTTTTTTGATGGGGAGGGTAATTGGACAATTATCCAACAAGGACTAAATGAAAACTATAAGGTAGCTAGAAGATATCACTGGATATCGGAAAGTCTTATCGACTATGTTATTGAACCTCATAAAGGAATTATAGGAAACGAAAAAGTCCCATTATGTTTAAATATGACTTCGAGAGACTCAGAAGAGAATCGCAAAACTTGTGTAGATTTAATAAAGGAAGGATCGAATTTAATAAAATCTTATACTTATCAAATTATGGAAACAAATACATTTGAAAAGTTAGATAAGTGGATCTGTAATAATAGATTAAATTCTGATAGTGATAATTTTTTAGAGCAGAAACATTCACATCTTGAGAAATATGAGATGCCTCAAAAAATAAGTTGGAAGACTATGGATGAATTATTTGATCTTAGTCCTACAAATTATGAGCATCTAATCTCGCAGAAAGGAGTAGGTCCTACAACCATACGCGCCTTAGCTCTAATGTCTGAAATCATTTATGGAAATAGAGCATCGTGGAGAGATCCTGTCAAATATAATTATGCCCATGGAGGCAAAGATGGAGTGCCCTATCCCATAGCCAGAAATACTTATGATTTAATCAATTAATTTATAAACTAAATTAATTCTAATATAGTAATATTTATTTTAAATGGGGAGTATCAAGCTCAATAATATTTGAGGAAATACTATGTGAGGAAATATGATGAGATCTTATGGATAGTTGTGATAATATGTCGCTAGAAGTCAATCCTTTTGCTAAAAATATTTCCCAACCTTTTCATCCCTTTATAAAATGGGCAGGCGGAAAATCACGTTTAATTTCTCAAATTAAAAATTTTATCCCCAAAGATTTTAATAATTATTTTGAACCTTTTGTAGGCAGTGGGGCACTATTTTTTTATATGGTAAAGTCTTTTAAAATTAAAAGGGAATTCTGTGCTCATCTATCTGATATTAACTCTGAATTGATAAATGTATATAAAACCATAAAGGATAACTTAACGGATCTAATTCAAGAATTACAATACAATGAGATCGAATATTATAAGAACCCAAAAAGATTTTATTATAAATTAAGAGCTGAAAATTTTGAATTCAATAGTATTAAGAAAGCCGCTCGCTTTATTACCTTAAATAAGACATGTTATAATGGTTTATATCGTGTTAATAAGAAGGATTTGTTTAATGTTCCCATTGGAAAATATATAAATCCAAAAATTTGTGATTTCCAAAATCTAACAAAAGTAAATCAAATTATGAATTTAACAAATACAATTTTAGAAGATTATGATTACTATAATATAACTTTAAAAATTAAAGAAAATGATTTTATATATTTTGATCCTCCATATCACCCACTAAATGAAACATCTAAATTTACTAATTATACTAGTTATGGATTTGATTATAATCAACAAAAAAGATTAGCTAATTTTTTTTATGAATTAGATAAAAGAAAATGTAAAATACTATTAAGCAATTCTGATACTACATTTGTTAGAGATTTATATTCATCATTCACAGAAAATATAGTATCTTTAAATACTCTTAGGTCGATTAATAGCAACTCAGAAAAAAGAAAAAATCATTCTGAACTAATTATAAAGAACTTTTAAAGCACTTAAGAAATAAATCACGTCGTTAACTATTATATAGAAGAGATTTTATTTAAATTAAATGAAAGATAAAGAAATTTTTCATGAACTTGAAATAATGATATTTTCATGTATTATTTTGACTTTTATCGGTTTCATAGATAATGCTTATGCTTTTTTCCATGATCAAGACGAACCAAAAACAAGATTTACTGAGGAGTCGAAAAAAAACATAGAATCATTATTTGACAGAGTAAATAATGCATCTACCAATTATCAAAATGATATTGTTACATTGAACCTATCCATTAATAATAATAATATAACATTGGTAAAGAAAAATCAAGAATATATTGACAATCTAAAGAAGATAATATCATCTGCCAAGACAGTCACAGTACAACAAGAGTATAAATCCCTACTCAATAACTATCTTGTTTCAATTGAAAGTGAAATGGAAAGCTACAACCATTATAATAAATATCTTTTAACCGGAAATCTTACTGAGAATAAGATATCAATGGACCTTCTTTCAAAGGCATTTAATTATGAAACCCAAGCAATTAACGAATATAAACAATTGGTATTACAATAGATTGCTTTTATATCTTTAAATAATTAAACAGCACATAGAAAAGTATCAATTATAACAATATTGCTTTAACTTATTGATTTTTATATCCATAATGGCTTAAGAATAATATGAATTGTCCTTGTTGTGGAGGAAAAATGAAAGCAAATCATGGAGATAAATTAACGGTTTTTAAATGTAATAGTTGCGGGCTAAGTAATACCGAACTTACGCATAATATAAATGAAAAATAATATTTCTAAGGAAAAATTATTACCATAATATCGTACTATATTGTAAAAAATTTAACTAAAGAAATTCTCCATTTGAAGAAAATAAAGAAATGTTTATTTATTTATATTTCAGTCAAACTGGATTAACTGGTAACAAAATATAATAATAAATTTTTCTTGTATTATAAATTCATCAAAAGGTGATAAATAGCAAAGTTAATAATTGGTTTGAATTTCATTTGGAATCGTTGTTATGGTCTTTCCTTATAAATATTTATTTTGTAACTAAGTATTTAATATATAATAAGTGTTATATAAACCAAGATCTAGTGTATTATAATCAAATAACATTATGTAATAACTCTATATATATATAAACATAGATATGATAGATTGGATGTCATAATTAATTAATTCCTTTTTTTATAATAAATCGCAAAAATAAATAAAATAATATGATACAAATTATTACTATCAAATAAATATTAAATGTAAAAAAAATGTTTTCTTTTATAACAGGTTTCTTTTTTGTCATATTGGTTTGGTAATTTTCCAGTAGATCTGCTACGTTTTCACTTGAATTTCTTGGTGGGTTATCAAAATCAAAAGCCGCTAATATATTATTAGATAAAGAATCTCTAGTATTCATCGATTTTAGATTAAAATTATACTCTATGAATTTTACAATCGACAGTGTATCATAGAATGTAGAATCTACTATACCCTTATGTGAATACGGAGAAATGAACATGGTTGGTACTCTAAAACCACGTTCATATTCCGAATTTAATGGAGGTGGCACATGGTCATACCAACCACCAGAGCCACTATAAGTTAAGATAAAAAGACTATTCTTCCAGTGTTTACTTTGCATCAAAGAGATAATTAAAGAGACCACTGATTCCTGGCCTTTTAAAATATCTTTTGGACTACTTTCTTGACTATCAGGTAAAATAATATACGATACAGAGGGTAAGTTATTCTTTAGATCGTGGAAATAATTACTGAGGTCTTGTATCCTTCCGTTTAGTGTAGCATTTTCAACAAATCTAGGGATTCCAAGGATGGGATTTAAAGTAAGATAACGCTTTGACGATTCGTCCTCATTTGTATAATTTAGACCAGAATCATAGTTTTCGACATAAATTTTCCACGTAAATCTTTTTTTTTCTAATAAATCTAATACTGTTGAATTAATAGATAAACCTGCTCTAGGTACATATTTTTTAAAATTTCCTTCTTCTGCAGTAAATAAATGCAAATTATTTGTTAAGTCAGTCTGTCTGGTGGCACTAAAAAAGTTATCTGCTAGCACAAAATTTGAAGCAAGATACCAATATGGACCAATTTCCTGATTGTTATAATATCCCATTACAATAGTATTATTGTCTTCATTTGGAATATCATTTGGTTTTATCTTGTTATCATTTTGAGCAAAAATAAACCCATCCATAAAACCATAATTGTAAGATTTCTCATAAACGAGTGGCCCATATTTTAGATTGGGTGTTTTGGTATTTTTTAAATGAAAAGGTTCTATCAAACCTTCAGTAATATTGGGTATTACTTTTAAATCAAAATAATTAGTCCCATTGAAATTCAAAGGAGGATTTTTATTTTCATATATACTATTAGTTGTACTTAATCCAATATCTACAATCGATCCTGCCGGAATATCCTCATTTATAAAAAATGAAGAAATTTCATTTGCATTCAATGATCGATTCCAAAGTAAAACGTTGTCTATACTACCAACATAAAAATTATTTTCTTTTAAAAAATTTGCTCCAAATCTAATAAAGGGCAAGTTATTATCATCGGGTATTTCCCCTTCAGTATTTTTCTGAGCTTGTAATTTTTTATCTACAAATAATTTTAATACTGAGTTGTTATATGTTAATAAAACTTGATGCCAATTATTATCTGTATAATTATTTTGTGATACTACAAAAACATCTTTTCCTTTCTGTGTTTCGAAACCACCTGTTAGATGTCCATTTTCATTAAGCCATATACCAAAGTTTAAATTATTTCCAGGCGTCTCTTTTCCAATTCCGCCTTTGTTTATAAGAAAACTTTCTTTTCCTCCAGTAGAAATATTACTATTAAAACTCAATGATATTGTAAAATTTTGAAAGGATGGTGAGAGTTCAAATGGGTTTATTGGAATACCTACGTTTTTCGGAAAACCATTACTACCTTCATAGCTTCCAAAATAATTATCAAAACTTCTCCGTCCTTGTGAAATCACGATCACATGATCAATAGGTGTTTTATTCTTTTGAGATAAACCGATATTATCATTGGAATAGGCTATAGTAATAACAAAAACAATACTACTAAGTGAGATGGAGAAAAAAATCAAAAGTATGAAATAAAGGAATTTTAATAGCATTTTTACATCAAGGCTGATATCATAAACTAATTGTCTTTTATTTAATCCAGATGAAAATCATATCATTAGTTAAACTCGTATACTATTATTGCCGGACTCGACAATAATTTATTATTTTCTCCACTAGTATAATTTTGGTAATTAATATAGACTGGAACTCCATCATATTTTTTGACGTAATCTTCTAGTTCTATTGCTTTATTTTGTAGAAATTTCCCATTATCAATTTGAATTTTTTCATAAACAATATAGTTTATTTTATTAGCCAAGATCGAAATATCTATATGGTCTATTTTTTGATAGGATGGATTGTTGTTTGATTGAATTGCTATTGAATCTCTTTGTGAATAAAATTGTATTATATTCGACATGTGAGTATACAGAGTAAGAATTGTCGAATTCTCTGGGGTGTTTTCTTTAACCCACATAGCCGCGTCTTTCATATGAAAGAGGGATTCGGAACCCAGAACTGGATTATGCGGAATAAACAAGAAATATTCATTGATGGTTTGGTTATTTGAAAGTAATGTCAGTGGAATTATACCAATTAATAAAATCTCCTTCCTTGGAATCCTCTTAATCCAATCTTCCGAAAGCAAAGAAATACTAAAGATAACAAGAAATGGTGTAATCGAAAAAAGAAAATGATATCCTTTAACGGAAACCACTTGATAAAAGAGTAGCGGAATAGCAATCCAGATAAATGGAAGTATCACATTCGAAAACTTCCAATTTCTTTTGTTAATTATGATATATAGATAGGCAATGACAAGTAACGAAGTTAAAACATAGCCTAAAATGTCAGAAGAGATGATAAGAAAATAATAAATGCTATCATGATTTGATGGTCGAGAACTTTGCCAATCAATATATTCTAATATTGATTCACGTGCTTCTTCTAAAGTAATAAAAGAAATCCAATAGGGAGAAGTTACAAAAATGAAAGATAATGTAACAAAGAGAATATTTTTAAATCTAATTTTCTTATTTATAATAATCAAAGTTATAATAGAAATAGCAAAAGTAATTATTCCAACCTCCTTTGAAAGAAAGCTAAGACCCGACGTGATTCCTATTCCATAAAGAAGTAAGATTTTATTTTGGCGAAAATAGAGTATAATTAGTAAAAGATCAAGAATAAAGAAAAATGACATAGAAACATCAACAAGTGCCTGTTTGGATATTGATACATGGTAGGGAAGTAAACTAAGAATAATAGAAGATATAATAGCAGTTTGTTGGTTGTATAGAAATTTAGCAATAAAATAAGATATAACAACAATACCACAACTCAAAAACACAGGAACGATCCTTGCAGTAAATTCACTTATCCCAAAAAAATAAAATGAGATAGAAATCATAAATTGCAATAATAAGGGATGAGCTCTAAAGATAGAAAATTGTTCTTGATATTCACTATAATTTGCAAGTGCTGCTGCCTGTCCAGCATATATTGCTTCATCATTATTGAGAGCAAATTCTCCCAGACCATAAGATCTTATGGTAAATGCAATAACAATAATAAAGAAAATTATACAGATTTCTTGTTTTGAAATAGTATAATTAGTACTATTAGTTAAGAAATATTTAAAAGTCAATAGTTATATTGATTAAACCAACGAAATTGATTTATATTTTTTATTCTTCTATAGAATATATTAAGAGAAAATAAATTTTAAGGAACAGGTAACGGTCTTGGAAATGGTGGCTGTTCTCCTGTTAATGTAACACTGAACCATTTGGTTAGAGGTCCAGGATTGATACACGTTAATTTTGATGTTAGTTCATTAGGTCCTAGTTGTATTTCGCGATATGCTTTTGTATAATTAAATGTCCATGTCGAAAAATCACTCGACCCTCCTGGTCCTGTAGCGTTAACGATTTGAGATGGCTTTTCATTATTCCAATCTACTTCTACTATACAATCTCTCGCAGCAGTATCACTTGACGTTCCATTGATAGTAAGTTCGCCAGTAGGAACTTGGTCAGCATTTTTATGAGATGTAATTTTTACATACATTTTAGGTGTAAATTGAGCATCAGAAAGTGATGTCGATTCATCGGACTTTTGAGAATTCATTGCAGGCCCTTTCAATTGTGAATCTTCTTGTTGAGGATATACTTTTTCTATCGTAAATCCTACTAAAGAAATTGTCGCTAATATTAAAATTGTAAATAGGTATTTTTGATGATTTCTCAATAAATAAGGGACAGAACATGGTTCCATTAACCTTGAAAATAAGAATGTTTATTTAATAAGTATTGTAAAAATGGATAGAGCACCTGCTAAAGATATATTCGCTTTTTAAAACCTTAATATTAATAGAGGTATTTTTCATCAATAAAGTAAAAAACCACTTACTATTAAAGACACACCGAGAAGAATTACAATAAATCCGTTAGTAGTCCAATCTGGATTGCTATACATAAAAGAGCGTTTAGGGCCTACAATAGATTTACTTTGAAAGTAGAATATGATTCCAAGAATAAGAATAGTTACACCTAAGAGGATTAATGGCAATATCATAAACTATTTCTATATAAAAAAGTATAATCGAATAATAATCTTTTTCCTTGGTATATTATATTTAAATGCCTATATGTGAACTATCAGTTTTTAAATTGATATATATAGATAAAGATATATCTTGAAATGAGTTAGAATTCTTTCTTATTACTAGATAGATTTTAAAAATAATGATAGGTCTATATCATTATGGGAAAATCACTAAATAGGTTATTAATAAAATTCTAATTAAAAATTGGATAGAATTTTTTATAACCTATCACTAATGATTACTCATAATTTTTCAATAACCTAAAACAATCCTGATTGGATTCTTAAATATTAGTTGCTATACGTATAATATTGTAATATAACATTATCTAAATTACGATAATTATAACTAATTTGTATTGTAAGATCTAGCAACATAAGGTATGAAAAGTAGCTAGTTTAATTAAGAGAGAATGTATGAGATTAAAACCTGATTAGTTTTACTATATTAAAATTCTCTGTTCTGGTATTATTTTAGGGATTATAAGTCAGTATTTAAATTGAACCTCTGTCTGAAAACAGTCTTTGATGTTCTTCTAACATACATCTATTATATACGAAATCGATTCCATTTTTTTTTGCCACTTCTTCTGCATGTTGATTAAAAATACCTTTTTGTAACCAGATTAACTTTATTCCCTTTTTCTTTAATAAATCATCTACTACTGGGATAATATCCTCTGATTTTCGAAAAACATCTACAATGTCAACATCTTCTTTAATCTCCGAAACAAGTTTATAGGATTTTCTTTCCAAAATTTCTTCAGTTGTCGGATTTACAGGTATTATATTATAACCATTCTTCAGTAGATATTTAGGTACAAAATGAGATGGTTTGTCTTCATTTTTAGACATACCAACTACGGCAATATTTTTTAAATTATAGAATTTTTTTAGTTCTTCGTCTGTGTGACGATCTGTATCCATTATTTCAAAATATATCTTAAAGTATTTATTGATTATTAAAGTAACAGTATAATGCTATCATTAATTATAAAAGAAATTTGGAAACATATAAAGGAAATTGAATCTCATATTGTTTTTATTTATTTTAATTCATCTTCAGATAATGGAAGAGAAAATCCACCCTCTTCTAGAGGAATATCAGCCATTGATATTGCATCTAATAGATTGGAATCTAAATCCATAGATTTAATTTTATTTCTTAAAACATTGATTAGATCATATGTAGTAATTATTCCAATGATATCATTATTTTCATGAATCGCCAAATGTTTTATTTTTTTTTCTACCATTAGTTTTGTTGCATCATTTATGGTAGAATTTTTACTGATTGTTATTAAAGGAGACGACATTACTTTACCTGCAGTTAATGTATTTGCGAGGTGATTTTTTGCACATATTTCTTTTATAAGGTCTTTCTCTGTAACTATTCCTATAATTTTCTCATTATTATCTATAATGACTACCGAACTAATCCCCCTTTTTATCAATATTTTTGAGATTTCTAAGGCGGAGGTTCCGTAATTTACCTTAACCACATTTTTACTCATAATTTCATGAATATAGGTCGAGTTAGAGTCATCTGAACTATGCATCAATATAAATTTCAAAAGGTTATTAATTAAATTTTATTTAATTTAAAAAAAATGACAAGAAAAAGATGAAAATTGAATACTTTGATTAATCATGAACTTTATTATAATGTAAGTCTATATTATAATGTGGGAAAATGGGACAAGGGTTCTGGCCGAAAGTCATCGTTACAATTAAACAGGAAAAAAATAAAATATATTATGTTAGGTGGTTTTGTAATTGTTGCTATTGTTGTTCTATCAGTTTTTATACCTAGAGCAGGCTTGACTGTGGAAATTATTGAAAGAAGCGATGCAATGCATTCCGTGAAAACAATAAGTATCAAGGTGAACAATAATAGTCCCCAAGAAATCAAAGATGTCATGGTGCAATTTGGTGAAAACGGTAAACTGCATTCTTTTGGAAATATCGGAGCATTTGGTGCGATATTTATAACTCCCGACACTGATGAATTGAATTTTGATAGGGTTATTGTATCTGCAAATGCTGGCAATATTGAGACTATAAAATTCAGATAATTTGATATGATACATCAATTAGAAATTAAGGAACGGAGTAATAGTATTATATTACTTTTTCTTTCTCGTAGTCTTCTAAGAGAATAAGGAAGCCAATTTTCACCGTATGGCACGTATTCATGAACAGTAAATCCTTTTGATAATAAATTGACTTTTAGTTTTTCACGAATTCCCTTTAAAAATTGAAATTGTAAATGTTCTTTATTAAAGTTATATAAATAAAAAAGATCTAAAGATGTTTGAACTATATTAGCGTCATGAGTTGCAATTGCAAAAATTTGATTTTCTCTAAGATTATCCTTTTGAGAAAATAAAAGTTTCGCCATTTCTACATAATTGTTATCTATTTCAACTTTCGTTTTGAATGTATATTCCTCTTTTTCATGATATGCACCCTTTACTAATCGTATACTAGGTTTATATGCCAATAATTTTATCAAATCAGAATAACTTCTTTTTAAATATGATTGGAGTACTATACCTATTTGATTAGTTTCTTTCCTTACCTTTTGATAAATTGTCAAAGTGGATTCAATGTTCTTGAAAGATTCCATATCTATCCAAATAAAGATATTATTTTTTTTTGCAATTGAAGTTATTTCTAATAACTGGTCTAGACAGAAATTCATATTCAAAGATAGACCAATTTGTGTGGGTTTTATTGAAATTGATCCTTCAATACCTCTTTCTTTCATTTTTTTTACAAGATTTTTGTATTCTATTACAGTTTTGTTTACAATATCTTTATTTTTTAAATCTTCTCCCAGATAATTGATAATACACTTTAAACCTCTTTCATTTGCATTCAAAGCATAATTTAACACATCTTCCATGTTATAACCAGCAATCCATTTCTTAGATAATCTAAAAAGAAGTTTTTCCAATAGCAAAGGTTCCTTATTATAAGAATGAGGAAAATTATTGTGGAAAGTGTCGTCATTGATAAAAAAATTCATAATATATTTTAGAATTTATTTATATTAAAGGTATTTTAGGAATACAAATGTTATAATATTATAAAGTTTGCAATGAATTGCCTAAATTATAAGTGTATCGTTGGATCTGAAAATTTGATTGATAAGATGGAGACAGTCTTTTATATTCATTTGTTCTATATTTAATAGATAATAATGGGTACCCAGATGTCCAGTGCAAGAAGAGGGATTCCTACAGAGGAAATGCTTCAGGTTGCAAAAGATGAAGATATAGATATAAATTTTATAATTCAAAAAGTAGCAAATGGTTCTGTAATTATTCCTAGAAATAATATAAGAAAACAAAAAATTAAAGTTGTTGGTATTGGAAAAGGACTAAAAACCAAAGTTAATGTTAATATTGGAACCTCAACTCTATATCAGAACTTAGATGAAGAAGTCTCAAAGGCTAAAATTGCAGTAAAATATGGTGGGGATACTATAATGGACCTTTCTGATGGTGGGAATTTAGATTTGATCCGAGAAAAGCTTTTAGAAGCTGCACCAATTACATTTGGTACTGTTCCTATTTATCAAGCCTATGCTTATGGTGTCGAAAAATATAAAAATCCTTTGAATCTAACTGAAGATGATTTTTTGAATGCATTTGAAAAACACGCCAAAGATGGTGTCGATTATACTACCATTCATTCAGGTATAACAAAAGAAATAGCAAAAAGAGTTTTAGAGGTGAAAAGACATGCAGGTATTGTGTCTAAAGGTGGGACAATTACAGCTGCATGGATGTTAAAATATGATAAAGAAAATCCATATTTTGAACACTTTGATTATTTGTGCGAAATAGCTCAAAAATATGATGTAACTTTTAGCTTAGGGGATGCGTTAAGACCCGGATCAATATTAGATTCACACGATGAGCTCCAAATACAAGAAATGATAAATGTGGCTAGATTATGCAAGAGGGCACATGAAAAGGATGTACAGGTTATGGTTGAAGGGCCTGGTCATGTACCATTAAATGAAGTTGCGGCAAATGTTAGATTGGCAAAATCATTAATTGGAGAAATTCCTTATTATGTTCTTGGACCACTCGTTACGGATATTGCAGCAGGATATGATCATATTGCAAGTGCAATAGGAGCTGCAGTATCGGCTTCAGAAGGAGTAGATCTTTTATGTTATTTAACCCCAGCAGAACACCTATCTTTGCCAAATGTTGAAGATGTAAAAGAAGGATTGATCGCCTATAGAATCGCTGCCCATGCGGGTGATTTAGTAAAGATTAGAGATAAAGCCATCAAATGGGATAGGGAAATTACGAAAGCAAGAAGAACCTTAAATTGGCAAAAGCAGATAGAACTTTCTATAAATCCAGAAGAAGCTGAGCGAATTCATAATAGACAAGGCCAGCACGAAGGCAATAATGTTCCATGTACAATGTGTGGTGGAGCTTGTGTATATATAATGTTACCACAACAAAGAAAATATGAAGATAAAGATGAAATTGTTAGTGAAATAAAACAATAAGAGAATGATAATTTAGAAATCTTCACTAACCATAATCTTAATTCAATTCGGTATCTAATATTTTATACAAAAAATAAGAAAAGTTAAGTATAACCACTCTAGCTTATCCAGTATGTTTGGAAAGGCCAAATGCAAATTATGTAATAAAGAGGTTAGATTTGCTATACGCCATTTAAAAAATGAACATCTTCAAGAATTTCAGAAGTTAACTAATCTAAACATGTCAAAAATAATGAAAAAATATTTTATAGAATAAAAATATTAAATATACTTTACTCTCTGAAAGCAGCTGATAATTTGACTGCTGCGATTTTTAGCTCGAAAAAATGGGATTGTTAATACCATCAATAGTATATCATTCTGTAGATCTTTTATGTATCTTCAATGATATCTCGAACCTATCTCTACATTTGAATATTTCAATTTAAGTATTAGAGACGTATTCTATGTGACAAATTTTTCTATTATTATTGTTTAAAACATTTATCTTTATTATATGATAATATACATTTTGTGAAATGAAAAATTATCATTTTTCGAACCTTTCCATAATGAAATTTGACTTGTCCAAAGATCAGAAAGTTTTTTTACAAAAAATTGATGGTATTTGCAAATTATTAAGAGAAGATGAGGAAAAAAGTTACCTGAATGAGTCACTCAATGAAAAAGTTATTCCTTTTTTCAATAAAATAGGAATGTTGGGTTGCCCTATCTCAACAGAATATGGTGGTTTAGGATATGATATTTTAACTTACTTGCTTGCATTAGAAAGAATTGGAGAGGAAGGAAGTTCCATGAGAACTTTTTTTTCTTGTCATACATCTATTGGACAAATGATATTACAAAATTGGGGAAGTGACGAACAGAAAAAAAAATTCCTTCCTAATACGACTAAAGGAATAGATATAATGGGTTTTGCTTTGACAGAACCCAATGCCGGAAGTGATCCCTCATTAATCGAGACCACATTTGAGGAAAGTAGAGACCACTTCATAATATCTGGAAAAAAACACTGGGTAGGTAATGGAACCTTTGCGAACACAATAACTACCTACGCTAAGGAAAAAGGAAGTGATAAAAAAATTTCTGCATTCATTATAGATATGAATTCATCATCAATCAAGAAAAAAGAGATTAAAAATAAAGTTGGGCTGTTAACTGTAAAGAATGCAATCATAGAATTCAATAATTATAAAATTTCAAAAGAAAATTTACTTGGATTATCTGGTAGTGGATTAAGCATAGCATTTAGTGCTTTGATAGACGGTAGACTAAGCGTTGCTGCAGGTGCCATCGGTGTGATGAGAGATTGTTTAAATGAGACTATAAGGTATTCTAAAAGTAGAAGTCAACATGGGACAGTATTAGCAAAGAAACAATTGGTGCAACAACACATTTCTAAAATAATTGTTGCTTTAGAAAGTACTAAATGGCTTGTTTATAAAGCTGCAACAATCAGACAACAACTTCAGATATACTTGGATACTTTAAAATATGAAGATAATCGATGGATCTTCAAAATTAATAGAAAAAACAAACAATATTCTGATCTACGGAATGAATGCGATAGATTATCAGCAATTGCAAAATATTATGCTACAAACGCTTCTGTAGATGTTACTAATAGATCGGTACAAATATTTGGTTCAGAAGGTTATAAAAAGACATCAAGAGTTGCTAGACATTTCCTAGATTCTAGAGCAACAACTATTTACGAAGGAGCAAATGAAGTTTTGGAATTAAAAATAGCTTGTGAAATTCTTGGAAGTGAATATAGTGCATATTAAATAGCTTTTAATTGTTTTTCAACTGTATGAACTTGAAATAATTGTAAACATTGATTATAATTATATAATCTATTAAATATCATTTAATGAATACTGATATATCTGTTTTCAATTTCAAGTAATTTTGTTACTAATTTAGAGTTAAGATTCTACTTTTATAGAACCTAAAATTTCTTTAAATAATCGAGCAGCAAAGTTAGCAGTAATATTATTAATATCAAAAGAAGGAGACAATTCTACGATATCACATCCAATTATTTTGTTTTTTGTTAATATTTTTTTGATAAAGAATATGAGTTCTAACGGATTAATCCCACATGGAGTTGGAACTGAAACTCCTGGTGCAAAAGCAGGGTCTAAACAGTCTAGATCTATGGACATATAAATATTATTATTAGATTTATTTGTACATATTTGAATTATCTTTTTGAGAATTTTTTTTGAACCATACTCTTGAATATCAATTGGATCAATAATATTTGCTCCATATTTCCGAATATTAAATAACTCTTCTGGTTCACATGCACGAATACCTACAAACACACTTTTCTTAATATCTATACAACCAATAGAATCACTGATAACTGACCCGTAGTAATCCTTAGTAGATGTTACAAAATCTGGGTGAGCATCAAAATAGATCAAATTTATTTCTTTTTTCGTACAGGTTTTTATGGCATGTAACATGGTAGTAGTTAGTGAATGATCTCCTCCTATAACAATCGGAATTTTACCCTGTGAAATAAGTGTACAAATTTGAGAATATAAATTTTTTCTCTGTACATTTCCTATATCTAAAACTTTTTTTGTAGATAAGCTCCCTTTTATTGGACAGATTGGTATCAGTTTACCTGATCTCTTAAAATATTCTGAATGGAATAGTGCTTTTCTTAATTGATTGGGGCCATTTCTTGTTCCTTTTCTGGAAGCTTTAGATTTAGATTCATCTGGTACTCCTAATAATACAATATTTGATTCATTAATATTAGTAACATTAGAATAGTGCATATCACCTCAATTATTACTGATCATTATTTCAACTTTTTGAAAAACAAATCTGGAACTAGTTGCTAGGTGATAATTGTTGAACTAGTAGGAATCTCCCGGCGAAATTCATTATAATTATATCTAAATCATGCTATCAGTTATAAAAAATCTCATCTTGGTTGTACTATTAATAAAACAATAAAAATATTAATGACAATTGATATTTTATTGTAATAGATTTATTTTTTAATCTTTAATCACTCCAAGATATAACTCAATGAGTATATGAATTAGATAATTGACAAGATGCTATGATAAATGGTAGTTATTTTATACTGAATATTTGTGCTTATGCATATATCTTTTTTATAAAATATGTTAGTTTTGATTAATTTTACAAAATTTGCACAGGATTTATAATACTTTTTCAATAGGTATATTTTCAAAAGATAGTATCGAAATAATTTTATCAAAATAATTATTCAATTACTATAATACCTTTATAATGAAAAATTTATGTACATAATGTTAACCAAATATCAGTTTCAATAAATATAATAATAGAGTTATTTTTAACTATAAATAAAATAGTATAAAATGTTGAAGTAAATTACATATCAAAAAGCAGGATTAGAATTATATGAATCTCAATTGTTTTATTCATTATTATATTTTACTTTACTATTTCAATATAATACTTAATATACTTAAAAATTAAGCTTAAAGTATTGTCTAAGGAAAATATTTTTTTTTCACAAAAAAAAGAGATTAATACTGACTATTTTAGAGGAGAGGTTGTTATGATAGAGGTTTTGAATCAGAATAATTCAATTGAACATGAAATGTATCATGTATTTTTTAAAAAAGGTGCTTTAACTACTTTACACTTTCATGAAACTGAACAAATCCTAATTACGACGAATGGAAAAGGAATTTTATGTCTATTTGAAGGGAATAATATTGAAAATCTTGAAGTACCTGCGAAAACAATTATACTTGAACATGGAGATGTTGTTACTATACCACCATTTATTTGGCATTTTCATGGTTCATTAAAAGATGATTTTGCTCATATCGCATTGAGGAATAGATATAGAATAGATTTAAGTGGAAACAAAATACAAGCAGAAAATGTATGGGAAAAGGATTTTGTTGATCATTTATCATATTTAAATAAGAATGAGATGCATGAACTTTTTTTAAAAATTGATCAAAGAGTAAAAGAAATAGTTCAAAATGAATTAGTGAAGGTCTAACTTTAAATAACCATGGGTTAATACATTATTAATTATTTATTTAACGTAGTTCATCAAAAGATGAAGAAAAGAATGATTTATTGCTAGACCTAAAGTAGAAATAATCTTTAACTTCTTTTCTTAAAAGATAATATATTATTAAAGTATTTATTATTATAGTCAAAATATTTCCAAATAATATAGACGGACTATTGAAAATGGATTCAACTACGGTCAACAAACTTAATACGGTCAGAATCATCAAACTATTACCTACTAAGGACATAAAAGATATTATTAGAGTAGTAGTACGTGCCCATGACTTGCCTTTTAAAAGCCCATAGGATATTACAAAATGAATTAAGGAAAATAAAGTTATACTAACTGCTATAAAATAAAGAAAGTAATTAAAATTTTTGATCGCATTAGAATTAATATTACTAAAATTAGTATTATTTGTTTCTGCAAAATTAGAAGCAAGCAGATCAAGGCTGTCTAAACTACCAACAAAATTTGAGGCAAGAAAAAAAGCTACTATCCCACTAAATAGTAGAAATGAACCATTGAGAAATATTAAAATCGAAATTATTGTTATCCCAATAGGTCGTTTAATATTCATTAAGAAGTTTGTTATATACATATGGATTTATAAGTATATAATTTTAAACTAATGCTAAAATGATAATATTTAAAGGTCGACTTCTACAACAACAATATCAGTCCTAGGGAAAGGATACAGAATAACGATCAATTAAGACTGTTTTTATCATTGACGTAAGTGTGTATATGATAATTTATAGTAAAGACAAAAAAATAATTGGTGTTCAATTAGTATTGAAAAATCAGTAAAAATTTAATGTATTACTCAAATTCTTGTATCGACGTGTTAACTCTATTACATAACTTCCTGAAGTAAAATTTTAGAGTTTACATGCCATAACGATTATGGTTATTAAAGGTATTTTTATTCTACTATTGTCTGACTTTGTTCCCGCATAAATTGCGTAAGATAATATTTCCCCCCTGTTCCTTTTCCTGAAAAACCAGAGTTTTTCCAGCCCCCAAAAGATTGATTTCCTACAAGAGCACCTGTAGTCGAACTTTTAGGTCTATTTACGTAAACCACTCCGGATTCTATATTATTTAAAAAATCATTTATCTCTTTTTTATCTTTTGTATAAATTCCAGCTGTTAATCCGTATTCAGAATTATTACACTGATCTAGAGCTTCAAAAAATTGGTTGAATTCCTTAATACATAGAAAGGGCAAGAATAACTCCTTCTGTAAAAGGATATTATCAAAAGGTAGCCCGTTTACTATGGTAGGACTAACATAATATCCATATTTTAAATTACCTTCCTCTATAACTTTTCCTCCATAGAGAATTTTTCCTTCTTTTGAAGCTATATTTACATATTTCTTAAAGTTTTGAAAGGAATTAGAGTTAATCAACGGACCTAAATCGCAATTTCTTTTATCAGAATTTTCTACATTGATTTTTTTAACATTTGATATTAATTTCTCAATAAATTCTTTCTTTACCTTTTTATGAACATAAACTCTTGAACATGCACTGCATTTTTGTCCTGCATAGGAAAAAGCAGATCGGATTACTCCTTCTACAGCTTTGTCCAAATCTGCAGTTTTCGTAACAATGGTTGGATTTTTTCCCCCTAATTCTGCGATTATTGGTCTAGGTTTTATATTAGCAGAATTTTTATAAAGAATATATCCAACATCTTTGGAACCTGTAAAAACTATGCCTGAAATCTTATCGTTATTAATTATGATTTTTCCTATTTTAGCACCATCTCCGGTAATATAATTTAATACACCTGGTGGTAGACCGGATTCTATCATTATTTCTACGATTTTGTATCCTATAAGAGGAGTATTACTTGCTGGTTTTGCAACTGCAGTATTACCCGTAATAATTGCACCAATATTCATTCCTACAAAAATAGCAGCAGGAAAATTAAAAGGTGATATTATAGCCCAAACACCATAAGGTTTCATGACACTAATATTTTCCGGTTTTTTTTCTAGTATATTATGTTTAGTAACATATCCTTTATTGTTGAGCATATCAATACAATAATAATTTATAAAATCTATTGCTTCATCAATATCAGCAATTGATTCATATCTATTTTTCCCATTTTCAAATGTTAATAGGGCTGCTAGGTGAAATTTATTAGATCGGATAGTATTTGCTGCTTTTTTAAGAATCAAAATCCTCTTTTTATAATCAAGTTTACTCCAGTCCTTGAATGCATGATACGATGACTCAATAGCTTTATTTATTAGTTGATCTGATATCTTGGAAACATATCCAAGTTTGATGCGTCGGTCAACTGGTGATAAATGTTTATATTTATCTTTAGTGTATATTTTTTCATTATTTATAATAATGGGGTAATCGTTATTGTTAAATTCTTTTTTTATAGATTCAACTGCAATATCAAATTTATTATGGAATACATGCTCCTGATTTCTTTTGATATAATTTTCATACGTTAGTTCATTTATAAATTTCATATAAATATATAGATCTTATATTTATTAAACAATTTATTATCAATTACCCTTATTCCAATTGATTGACCTGCCATTATAAAAATCACCATAGTCATATTATGACGAGGAAAAAGTCTTTATCAATAGTAAAAAAAATAAATAAACTTGTATATAATTCAACATTTGTCTATCCTTTAGTGATTAAGGATGGGCAAGGATGTTACCTGGAAGATGTAGATGGAGAACAATATTTAGATTTTACTTCTAATATTGCATCTTGTCCATTAGGTTATAATCACCCAGAACTTAATGAGATTATAAAAAGATATGTAGGTACAGGCGCACACAAAATAGCAGGACAGGATTTTTATTGTGAAGAGCATTGTCAACTAGCCGAAAAATTACTGTCAATTAGCAATCCAAATTCAAAAGTTTTTTTTATAAACAGTGGTGCAGAAGCAGTAGAGAATGCAATTAAACTTGCTTATAGACGAAATGGTCCATTACCTGGGATTGCCTGTATAAATGCATTTCATGGACGAACCTTAGGTGCACTTGCTTTTACATTTAGTAAAGATGTGCAGAAGATTAATTTTCCTGAAATCCCAGCAAAGAGAATAAAATTTTGTATTTCAGATGATGATCCTGAAATAGACATTATTCAAAAAATAGCTAGTGAATATAAACTTTCTTTTATTATTATAGAATTAATTCAAGGAGAAGGAGGAGTAAATGTAGCCAGTAAAAAATTTGTTAACAATCTTTATAAAGCATCTATAAAATATGATATACCACTTATTATAGACGAAGTCCAATCTGGATTAGGAAGAACAGGAAAATGGTGGACATATCAATATTATGATATCAAACCAGCTATTGTCACAATTGCAAAAGCACTACAAGTTGGCGCGGTAGTTTTTGATAAAAAGTTTGAACCAAGTAAACCCGGAGTATTATCTAGTACGTGGGGAGGTGGTAGCAGAATCGATATGGCTATTGGAATAAAAACACTTGATATTATTCGTAAAGGAAAAATCTTAGAAAAAGTAAATGAATCTGGAAAATTTTTAACAAAATGTCTAAATGATTTAAAAAATAGATATGATACAATAATTGATGTTAGAGGGCTAGGATTAATGTTGGGAGTCGAGTTTAATAAAAAAGAGATTAGAAACGATGTTATTAAGAGACTATTTAAGAATAAACTCTTAGTTATTCCTTCCGGTATTAAAACTATTAGAATATTCCCCCCACTTGTAATTACTGATGAAGAAATCTCAAAAGGATTGGATATTTTTGAAAAGGTTTTAAAAGAGATTAATCATTAAAACTATTTTTACTTTTAATTTTTTCGTGAAAATCAAGAGATCTATATAACGCAATGATAGATGCAGCATTTAAAATTTTTCCATTAAAAAGCATTTCTTTGACATGATCTATAGTTAATGATTCAATTTTGATACTTTCCATTAATCCTAGTTGTTGTTGTTGATTTTGTACAAGGTCATAAGCTGCAAATATGTAACCTTTTTGTTCAAACATAGAATAATCAAGAGTATATTCTCCTACAAATAAAATCTTATTGGCGCTATAACCAGTTTCTTCTTTGAATTCACGCATTGCAGCATCCTTAGGAGATTCACCATCCTCAATATATCCGGAAGGAATCTCAAATTGTAGTGAATCAACTAAATGTCTATAACTTTTAATCACTAAGATTTTATCTACAGAAAGGAAAGGGACAACTGTAGAAAAGTTTTTTCTTTTTCCTCGAATGTATATCTTTTTAAAACCATTAATGTCCAGTAAATCTTCATATAACTGGATATATTCGTTTGAATAGACATTTCTTTCATAATCAAGAATTTTCCATCCATTTGGTGCATTTTTTAGCATTTCTAAGGGATAATTTTTTTATATTTTATTAATCTATCTGCCGAATTGTATGTTAAATACAATTAAAAATTTTTTGTTGATGTTGATTGATAGTTCCATAGGGATTATATCAGATGACATCTCATCATCATTTTCCATGTTTTTAATTTTGGATAATTAATTGCAACAGAATCAATTTAATTGGTACTCAAGTAAAAAGAGCCATTGTTTACGTAAGACATTATACGCCTTTTTCTATGATTGTCTCATATTGTCTTTATTACTCATTAAATTTCCCACTCTAAGGTCTTTTTAAAAGCAACATCGGTTGCGAACTAAGATGGCTGTTATTATAACTATTAGGGT
>JAICHH010000003.1 GCA_025922715.1 Nitrososphaeraceae archaeon | reverse complement strand
GTCCTTCATATTCTGCAGCTAAACTTAAACCAGGATCCAGAGTAGTTATTATAATATCTGTTTTGTCGGCTATATTTTTTCTAAAATCTTGGCCAGGGTCCATCCACCCTACAAATATAATATCATGAAACTCATCTATACCATATTTCACATCCGTTATTTCTATGTATTCTGGTTTTGTTCTACCAATTGAATAAAATATGTCTATGTTACTTTCTATTCCTTTTGCATTTGGAATATATTCTCTCACCTTTTCGAGAAAATCTCCATTCCCACAACCTACTTCTAAATATTTTATAGACTCAGTTACGTTATTACTGACTGCATCTGCTATTGCTTTTATTCTCAAGACATCTACTTTGCGATAAGAAAAATATGTTCCACATATATAAGGAAAAAGAAATCGCTCATGATGTCTTGATAATGAATAGGACCTAAATTTTTTCAGCTGATTAAATGCATATATTAAATTTCTAAAATTATAATCCATTATAAGTTTATTAAGGTATTGCTAAACCTTCCACTACAATAGCTCGAGTTAAAGTTTAATAAATTGAAAAAACAAATAAAAAATTATGGACAACCTTCCATTTTTTGAATAAAGTATCCTCTATTTTCAATATCCTTCGCAACTACAGGTGGAGCTTCCTGAACATGACAGAATTGACACTCTTCTTGGGTCATTGTTTGATTTCCCTGACCTACTTGTTCAAGGAATTCCTTTCCATATTCAATTGCTTTTTCATGAGGAGTACTAGCTTCTACAATCACATCAAAATGCATGATTTTTCCATCTTTTTTTGTTACATATGTATCATAAACTGCACATTCCATAAGATAAATAAATATTTAGGAATATTTATTCCATACTAGATCTTTTCTAAATTCATTATTCTATTAACTTTAAATTTATGAGAAATAAAAACATATAAATAAGTAATAATCAACTAATTTTTATTCTTTACAAAATCGAGGTTTAGTTTGCTATTATGAAATCAAAAAAGGAAATCCGTGATCAAGAAAACACAGAAAGGCTTGAGAGTACAATTGCAACTTTAGAATCATTCAAGGAGAATAAAGACCTTCCTAGGGTAATACGCAACCAAATCAAAGATATTTATGACATTTTAAAAGAAGAAAAAAATGGGAGTATATCTGTTAGAGCAGCTAATGCAGTTAGTATGCTGGATAGCTTAACACAAAATAGACATATGGAATCACATATCAGAACGTCCCTTTGGCAAGTAGTTTCAAAGTTAGAAAGTATAAGAGAGCAGTAATTGAAAATACTGTTTGTAGTTAGACTTTCTATCCATAAATATTTAGGGAATTGCTAAAGTTTTTAAAATTTGATAATTTAAAAAGGGAATTAAGAAAAGGTAATTTAAAATTCGTTTTTGCTGCAGGAATCAGTTTAATTGTTGTTGGAATTTTTTTTATAGTATTAATATATCAATTACTATTAAATTAAAAATAGTAAAAGGTATACATATAATACCGAAATTGTATCAAATCATCCCACTATTACTGTTTCAGATAAGTAGAAGAATGTAAAAAATAACAATTATAACTTTAAGATATATACAATCCTTAAATGATTAAGAAAAAAGCGAATTATGATGTTATATTTCCTGGTGAACATCTTGCATTTATTGAAGAATTTGAAAGTGGAAAAAATACTTTTGTTGTAGATGGTTCTATAAGATCTTTGAGTTTCGGTAAAAAAGAATATGATTTTAAAAAGAGACAAGTTGTTATCGAAAGAATAAAACAAGCACATTTTCCAAAAATCGGGGATGTTATAGTAGGATATATAGAAATGTTATTTGGAAGTATGATTTCTATACGAATCTTATATCTCAATAATAAAAAATTTTCTTCAGGTCTATCTGCAATTGCCTCAACAAGGATAGCCTCGGGATCAGGAGGATGGAATTCTAGGAGGGACAGAGGTGAGAGAAGACCTAAATTAGTTTATAGAGTTGGAGATATAGTAAGAGGAAGGATCTTTAGCTTGATGAACTCTTCTGCTCATGCTACTATAAACGATAAAGATTTCGGTGTTGTGTATTGTATATGTTATATCTGTGGAGGAGATACCGTCAAACTTAATAATACTATTAAATGCATTGAGTGTGGAATGATGGAAGAAAAAAAATTGGCTGTTGATTTTGGTAAAGAAGTCTTATTATCATTGGCCACAAGAGGAGAATAATATGTATAATTGTTTGAGATAGTTATCATTATTATTTTTTCATAATTAGTAAATTTATTTTATTTTTTTATCAACTATTTTTGGTAAAATAGATTATAGGACATCTTGGTAAATTTCTGAAAGTGATAAAAGAAATTTATTTGACTAATTCTTGGTGAGAGATAATGACAACAAATTATAAAATTTATGAAAATAAGGTGATTATGTTAATTTTAATTTCATTTCTAATTTCATTTACCATTATTTCTTCCAATCATTTTCAAATTAGTAGTGTAGAAGCACAAATTGGAAAATTTGGAACCTTTACTGGTAATAATTTTAAATATGTAAAAGATTCAGAATTATTTCAATTAAATCAATTTTCAATTGCTGTTTGGTTTAAAACAAATAATACCGATCCCAATGTTTCATTTTTAGTTAATAAAGGTGGATTTGGATCTGAAGCTTCCGGTGAAAATATGAACTATGGATTTTGGATAACCTACCTAGGTCATCTTCAAGCGGGATTTGAAGCAAAAGACTCCTCAAATTATTTTGTTACTTCTAAAAAACCCGTTAATGACAATAAATGGCATTATGCTACAGTGACTTATGACGGATCATTACTAAAGTTGTTTATCGATGGTGTGCTTGACCATAGTATAAATACAAAGAATGCAAAGCCTGATAGTACAGGAAAAAATAGGATTGCCATTGCTGCAAACTCTCTCTTCAAAGATAAGTTATATGTGGGCGATGTAGATGAAATTCGTATTTGGGATAGATCTCTTACTACAGCAGAGGTATACGATGCATATACACAAAACAAATTCAATTTAGATAATCAATTAGTATTTGTTTCCTTCGGCGATAATACATCTTGTAAACCTGAAAAGGCTGTTAATGTTACCTCCATAGGACATGCTGGCAATAATACAGAACTTAATGCAATTGATGGTAATCAATCCACTCGATGGTCTAAATATGGACTCGATTCTTGGGTTCAAGTAGATTTAGGTAAAGAAAAGGAGATCTGTGATATTGATATATCTTGGTATAAAGGTGATCAGAGGAAGGTTAATTTCACTATATCTACATCTGTAGATGGAGAAATTTTTAGCAATTTATTTTCTGAAACTACTAGTGGACTTACCACCGGACCAGAAAAATTTGATATTCCGGATATAAAAGCTCGCTTTCTTAAAATAACCGTTAATGACAATTCAATGAATGATTGGTCCAGTATCTCTGAGATTGATATTAATAATCCCATAGTTCCTGGATCTCCTTCTCCATGTTTACCATTAAATATCCCTGTCGATCATATTTCATCAATAGATAATTCACCTAATAATACTGAGGGCAATTCAGTCGACAATGATCTTTCCACAAAATGGTCAAATCTAGGATTGGGTTCATGGTTACAATTTGATCTTGGACAAGAAAAACAGGTATGTGATATTGGAATTTCTTGGTATAAAGGAGATTTCCGTTACATTGATTTCGTAGTCTCTGTGTCTTCAGATGGTTATGATTTTAGACAGGTTTTTTCGAGCACTAATAGTTATACTACTGACGATATTGAAATATATGATATACCAGACACTGTTGGTAAGTATCTTAGAATTACTGTTACTGGTAATAGTGTAAATGATTGGGCCAGTATCAATGAAGTTGATGTATTTGCCAATCCAATTCAGAAAGAATCACTTACCTCTGCATCACTCATAAATATAGTAACTCAGGTCATCAATGATAATGGGGGAACTAAACAAACAAAAGATTTTATTATATCAGTTAATGGTAGCCAGGCAACTCCAAATTCATTCCCCGGTAATCCCGATGGACAGTCTGTATCTCTACAAACAGGACCATATGAAGTCAAAATAAATAACTTCACAGGATATAAAACTACTTTATCAGCTGGATGTAAAGGTATTATAGGTTCAGGTGACAACATAGAATGTGTGATAACATTGGATGATATGGATCCCACAAAAACCTCTAAAGAATTACTAAACAATACTTATAATCTTACAAGTAACAATCTTACAAGTAACAATCTTACAACTACAATCGCTACAACAAATAAGAACATTAACGACAGTAACAATAATAACAATGCAAATGTAAACTTACTTTTACGTGACCTTCACTTGAATGTTCTAGTAGAAGTAATAAATGTCCATGGTGGAAGCAAAAAACCATTAGATTTTAATATAACAGTGAAAGGAGAAAACGTTGAACCAAGTTCTTTTGCAGGTAGCAACAACTTTCAAAAAGTATCCATAAAGCCAGGAAATTATGATGTTAAGATATCTAATACATTTGGATATGAAATAAATAGAATTTCTGGATGTACAGGAGTAATAGAAAGAACAGACAAAACGTGTATAATAGAATTAATTGATACTCCAAAACTTTTAAACACTACCCAACTAAATCAAACCTCAGAAAATATAAAACAAGAATCTAACTAATATATTCCCAAAAATTTTTAAATATTTTAAATTTTAAATATTTTGTATATTCCTAAAAATATTATAATTGTTTTATTTTCTATTGAACGTTACCAATTTTTAAACTTCATAGAAAATCCTATAATATTATAGGAGAATCAATTATAACTTTTCTACAATTCATATTAATACTAAAAGATACAAGATCGGTCGAGGTAAAATATTTAAATGAAATTTAAATTTTTGGCATTGTATGGTTTAATCTTAATGGTGTCTATAAGTAGCGGTGATCAATTATTAAACTTTGTTTATTCACAATCAGATAACGTTTCTAATCCTACAAACATTGATACAGAAATAAATAATCTTTTAAATAAAATAGGAAGAAGCAGTATAATGGATAGTACTATTGATTCATTAATGCAAGGAATGGGTTCATCTCCTTCCTCAAATTCTTCTTCATCCAGCTCTTCTCCTCTAAATTCATTACTTCCGCCCAGTTCCTCTTCATCCAGCTCTTCTCCTCTAAATTCATTACTTCCACCTAGTTCCTCTTCTCCTCCACCTTCTACACCTACAGCAAACTCTTCTGGACCAAACTCTTCTGTATCAAGCTCATCTCTAAATTCATTACTTCCGCCCAGTTCCTCTTCATCCAGCTCTTCTCCTCTAAATTCATTACTTCCACCTAGTTCCTCTTCATCCAGCTCTTCTCCTCCCAATCAATCATCACTGCCTAATACGTCAAATGTTGTTAATAGTGAAATAATGTCAATTTTAAAGAATCAAGATTCGAGTGAATCTTCTGTTACTGTTAATCAAGTAAAAAATCAAAATATGAAATATTTTGCAAAGATAGTAGATAAAAAAAATAATAATGAAGATATTATCTCTAGTAATTCATTGACAGAATTTAATAATGAATTACTCAAATTTTGTCTTGAATCTGGAATCGATTCTTATGCCTGTAGCTCTATAATTCAGGACTCACTACAATCAGCTCAATTCACCAATACTTATATGGGACCAGCAACAGTAAATACAGATCTAATTGGATATTCCTTGGAATTAAAAATAAAATAGTTTTAGATATAATAACAGAAAATTTAGCAATATTTTACATAGCAATAAGCTTTACATGTTCTAATTTTTTATTAGTTTGAAATTTTTTAGTCATATTCCTTATTAATTCTGCATCTCCTTTTAGTAAAAATAATTCTACACATCTGTCTTGGTCAATTTTGCTGTGTATATGTGTAGTCACAATTTCTTCAAAATCGTGTCTCATATTAGTAACTTGATCATCATCCCTTTCTTGGTGAATAATTAGTAATAAAGCAGCCAATTTTCCCTGTAATGTATCTCTTTCTTTTTGTTCTGCTATAATATTTCTTAACCCAGCTCTTACTATTTCCGATCTTCCAGTAAATCCAAGATTCTTCTGCAATTTATCAATATCATTAATAATATCATCATTTAATGAAATACTTATTATAGGCAATAGCGAAATAATCATATAAGTGATATAAAATTTTATGGTTAAAATGCACTAATTTATAAAAAATTTAAGTATTCTAGTTATATTGTAAAATAAAAATTCATTCTCATCATGCAAATAATTTTATTAACTTTATTATAGATGCATAATTACCAATTTCACTAAGGGAATGTGCATCACTACCAAGATGAAACCTAACCCCTCTTTTAATAAATATTTTAACCCAATTTTCAGGTGGCCTCTTATATTTTGCATTGACTTCTACTATTTTGTCGTGTTTACTAAGAAGTTTTGCAAATTCTTCTATCTCTTCTGTATTTATCTGAAATGAACTCTCAGGAGCTAAATGGCCTATAACATTTACGTATTTATTTTCTATTACTTTTTTTAATGCATTTATCCAAATTGCTTTATCATAATATTTCGTATGAAAACTTGCAATAATAAAGTAATCTCTAGCAATATCTTCTCTACAATCAATATTACCATCGGACAAAATCTTTGCTTCAAATCCTGGAATTACTTTAACCTTTGTTTTTTTTTTGCAGTTTGCGATTTCATTTAAATAATTATGGATCCATTCTGAAGATTCTCTTACATGTTCTGTTAAAGCAATTATCTCTATTCCCTTTCGTTCCGCTTCTATTACTACATTTTTCACTGTAAGATTTGAGTCTGAATGATCATTATAGTTAGTATGGACATGATAGTCTTCTTTTAAATTCATAATTTCTATTACCTAATGAATTATAACAATATATATTCTCTATCTTATTATAAAAATTAGTATCAGGTCATGCAATATGATTATTTATTTAATAGAATTATTCCACTTTAATAGAAATCACAATCGCTATTAAATGCAAAAATATGTAAATTTTAATTATCATCACATTATAACTAATCTTAATGGATACTTTCAATGTACTTGTTCCTGGAGCTGGAGGGCCAGCGGGAATAAATACCATTAAATCTTTACGACTTTCATTATTTAAAGGAAATATTGTATCAACTGATTCGAATTCACTATCTGCAGGTTTTTTTCTTAGCGATTTTTATTATGTTATACCACCATACGATGATAAGTTTTTTGTAGAAAAATTATTAAAAATAATTAAAGAACAAAATATTAAAGTTTTGATGCCTTCATCTGGATTTGATATTTATGGGTATAGTCTCAATTATGATTTAATAGTAGAATACGGTGCAATACCAATAGTTAGCAGAAGAAAGGTATTAGAAATTTGCAGAGATAAATTATTATCATATAAATTCTTATCAAATAAATTTCCTTTTGCTTTTACTTGTGAATATCATGAAAAAATAGATACATTTCCTTTAATTGCTAAACCACGTTTTGGTAAAGGAAGTAATAATATTATAAAAATAGAAAACAAATTAGACCTTAAATATGTATTGGGCAAATTTAAAAATATGATTTTCCAGGAATATCTTCCTGGAACAGAATATACAGTCGATGTACTTTCTGATCTTACTGAAAAACCAATAATGGCAATTCCAAGAATAAGAATTGATACCAAAGCTGGGATATCAGTAAAAGGAAAAATAAAACGAGACTTGATGATAGAAAATCTTTGCAAAAAAACTGCAGAGACATTAGGAATTAAAGGTCCATGTTGTATTCAATTAAAAGAGTCTGAAAATGGAGAACTAAAAATTATTGAAATAAATCCTAGATTTGGAGGAGGTACAATTTTTACTACACTTGCTGGTGCAAATTTTCCTGCAATGCTATTAGAAATGATAAGTAATAATAATAATAATAATTTAATAATTCCGAAAGTATCTGAAGTTACTGTTCTCCGATATTTTGAAGAAATTGTTATTGAATAAATACTAAATGAATGTTTTCTAATAAGTATATGAAAGACTATTGAATTTCTCAAGGACTAATCTATTTTAAATTATTTATTTAGATTATCTAAAATTATATTATCTCCATGTTTTATTTTTTATTGTTATAGCGGCATATATGATTAACCATGTAAAAATAAATGTTGAAATAACATTCATTAATGGCCTGTAAAACCACCTAGGATAACCTGGCTTCCTCAGTCTTACATCAATGCCATACATCAACCCTGAAAACATAGCTCCCCCTAGATAAAAAATACCACTTAAGATATCACCAGTTAATGGTAATATTATGAGAGATTTTATTATAATATACGGTCTAAATAATCTTAAAGCAATTGTTAAATAATAAATAATTGCAACAGGTAAAGGTCTTTGCCAATAAATCGATCCTGTTGCAAAAATACTTCTTATGAAGCTTTTCCTCCATCGTATTTGTTGTTTAATTAAACTTCTTAATGTTTTGGGGACTCCAATTTCTACCTTCACACTTGGGCTATATTTCAATTTCCATTGTTGAGATTTTATTTTTCTTCCGTTTTCTTTTATTTGTTTGTTCTTTATGAGTTTCTCACTACTAAGTTTTATTTTTTCTGCAAGAATAAATGCAGTTAATCTTCTATCCGTTGCAAATTTAAATTCCATACCCAAAAATCTATCATTTGCCCATTCATGGATATGATTTATAATAGCTTCTCTTCTGAAGGCAGAAAGAGATCCAGAACAACAAGTTAAGGAGGAAAACGAACCTTCCATTCCTTTAATAATTCTATACTGTCCATCAAACCAAACGTCTTGAATTTTCTCTAACAAATTTCCTGTGTCGGCATTACGTACATTTCCATGTCCGGTAATGGCTCCAATTTCATTGTCAGAAAGAAATATCTTTACAAGATTTTCTACAGCATCATCAAACATATTACAATCACTATCCATAAATACATAAAATTTTCCATTAGCAATTTCGATAGCTTTTTCAATAGCATGTTTTTTTCCTAGATTTATAGGAAGATGTAATACTCTTAGTGCATTTGGATTTTCTTTCATTAATCTTTCTAAAATTCTTGGTGTCTTATCAGTACTTCCATCATTAACAACAATGATCTCCTTATTTTTATAAGATGAATTTATACACGATTTAATACAATTTTCTATATTCTCTTCCTCATTTTTAACTGGAATAATTATAGATATTAAGGGTTCTGTGTCATTGAATTTCTTTTTTATATTCACTAAAGGATCTTTAAATTTTAAGTAAGAAAACAAAAAAATACTACAAAGAGTAAGGGAGGTAAGAAAGCTATAAAATCCTATTGTAAAGTCAACTATAAATAACATAAAATAAATTTTGATAAGTAATATAATCCCTATTAATGATAACATAAAATATCGGATAATCCATCTATTTTTATTCATCTCATGGGTTGTTGACGATTCCTTCTGTATGATCATAATTCTATCATTCTTTCAATTCAGTAGATATCAGCATCATTATGTATTACAAAAGATAATAATAGATATTAAATCTATTAGTAGATTATTTTTTATATTTTTATCAGAAAAGGTTATATTAAAATGCCATTGAGCTTATTATTAAATTTAGTTAAGAATTGCAATATTACTTAATAATAAAACATATATAATTAATAATAATTATTATATAATAAGAAATACTATTGCAAGCAATACAAAATATGAAATATAAAGTTTATTATAACTATGGTAGAATTTTATATTATGGGGATAGTACAAAATGCCATTAATCTCTGTTCAATCTGTTTCATACTCCTATAATTCAGAATCAGTTTTAGAAAATGTCTCCTTTGATATAGAAGAAGGTGATTTTTTAGGTATTATAGGACCCAATGGTGCAGGTAAGACTACTTTATTTCACTGTATGTTGGGTTTACTAAATTCATATTCTGGAAGAATAACTATTCTAAATCAAGATATAAAAAAAAAATAAAAAAATATTCAAAACAATAGGTTATATTCCACAAAAAAAATCTATTGATCAAAAGTTTCCACTAACAGTACAAGAACTCGTATCCTTATCTCTTACTAGAAAGACTTCTAAGAACATAGTTTTTGAAATTTTAAAACAAGTTGGATTATATAAAATGAAAAACAAAACAATCGGTCAGCTTTCTGGAGGTCAACAACAACGTGTTTTAATAGCAAAAGCATTGGTAAATAATCCAATCATCCTTATGCTTGATGAGCCCACTAACGAATTGGATCAAAAAAGTCAAAATGATTTTTATTTACTTCTAAAGGAACTTAATGAAAAAAATAAGATTACTATAATATGGACATCACATGATATGGATGCAGTAAATAAATATGCCAACAAAGTATCATGTATCAATAAAAGAATGTTCTTTCATGGGGATAAAGGCGAATTTTTCTCTAGTGAAGATCATATCAAGAATTATTCTGAGTCAACAATGCAAATTCATATGCACGCACACGATATGTAAAAAAATATATTATAATGATTTGTATATGTTTGAGGCAGATATTTTTTCCTATGGATTCGTTCAGCGCGCATTATTTTCAGGTTTAATTATTGCCATAACATGTTCTATTATTGGATTATTTCTTGTTCTAAAAAGACAATCATTATTTGGAGATGCTATCTCTCATATGGCATTTGGAGGAATTGCAATTGGTACTTTTTTAAATATCTATCCAATTTGGACTGCAATGGGATTTTCAATAGTCACTGCCTTGGCTATAGCAAAAATGAGACAATCTATAAAACTTCCTTCAGATTCCATGATAGCACTAATGCTTTCTTTGGGTTTGGGAGTAGGCGTTACCTTAGTTAGTTTATCTGATGGTTTCTCTGTAGATGTGTTTAGTTTTCTGTTTGGAAGTATTCTATTAGTGAGTTTACAAGATATATATCCTATAATAATTGTCGCAATAATTGTTGTGTCTATAATTATAGTTTATTATAAAAAATTTCTATATATTGCTTTTGATGAAGAACAAGCAAAAATTAGTGGGATTGAAGTAGAGAAACTTGACTATTTATTTACTATCTTGGTAGCTATAACAATAATTGTTTCTATGAAATTGGTTGGAATACTATTAATTTCATCCTTAATAGTTATTCCAAATATAACTGCTCTATTGTTTAATCGAGGTTTTAAAAAAACACTTTTAATTTCATTATCTTTATCTACTTTCTCAGTATTTGCTGGAATTGTTCTTTCTTATTATTACAATCTAGCACCAAGTGGCATAATAGTATTGTTGTCTGCAACTGGTTTTATTATCACCTTTCTACTAAAAACTTCTATTTTCAAATAAAGATGAAATGAATAGTTTTCAGAATTGTAGATTAAAAGGTCATCAATGATGGCTGATACAAACCGAATAAAAGTACGATATACTAGCTTATTGCAGTAATTATCTGCTCAAATGCTTCATATGGTTGTGCTCCCTGAATTGCTACAGGTGTTGTACCGTTATAAAAGATAAATGATGGTGTACTCTGTAATCCAATGTTCCTAGCGAATGAATCATTTTCACTGACTACTTCATTATATTTACCTGTATCCACACAGTCGGAAAATTTCATAAGATCAGGAACTCTAATGTTATTTGCAAATTGCTTTACAGTGTCTTTTGTTACCCATCCTGTATTTTCACCGTTTGAATTTGTAAATAACTCATCATGATACTCCCAATACATTCCTTGTTCTGCTGCACAATAGGATGCTGCTGCAGCAAGAGTTGAAGCTTTATCACTGCCATCATTTACAACAAGATCCTTATATAGAAACTTAGCCTTCCCAGTGTCTATGAAATTCTCTATTATAGAATCTCTAGTTTCCTTATGAAACTGGGCACAGAACGGACACTGATAATCAGCAAACTCAACTATTGTTATTTTTGATTGTTCATTTCCTAGTGCTGAGACATTAACCATAGAGGGACTTAATAATTTATCTAAAAACATTTCTCGATCGAGAGGATCTTGATTAATATTATTACTCTTGGGAGCAAAATTTAAAAAACCAGCTATAGTACCTACAAACATAATCGCCATTAACGAAACAGCTGCAATTACAATTTTTTTCTTCATTTGTCTGATATTGTGATTAACAAACTTATTAATCATTTGGAACTTCATTTTTCAATTTTTCAGTACAATTAAATTAATCTTTAAAACATCAACATCATGGAATATGAAGGTCTAGGTAGTGTCTCCTATGAGTGTATGAGATGTGGAACTAGTGTAACAATAGAAGAATTGTCGGCATTGCCTGAGATAAAATGTATTTGTGGGTTCCGAGTTTTTAGAAAAGCAAGACAGCCTGTTGTAAAACAGATTAAAGCAATTTAATATTATATTTGCTATAGCTATCTTTGTGTCAGAATTATAAAAACCAAGTATTTATAGCTTAAGCACTATCATATAGTATGAAAATAATTTGTCCTGATTGTAAAAACACTGCCCATCTTGAAGATGATTTTTCATTTGTAAAATGCAGTTATTGCTCATTGGATCTTACGTATGGTGAATATGTTAAATATATTGCATATAAAGACCCTCGATATAGTGATATAATGAGTGACTATAAAAACAATAGGTGATGCTATTCGAATGTGTTAATCGCTGAATAAGTTTTTATTGCTTTTCTATCAGAATTAGTTTGTTTAACTATAATTCTATACTTTCTACCTAATATTAATCTGGTATTGCATATACAATTACGGCTAGAATAAAAAAGATTTCACCTTAACAGTCATTGTATAAAATAAACAGATTCAAATTGTTAGGGTCTTAAAAACCAAAAATTCAATAGATATTTTAATGCTTGACTAATGGGTGCTATTGTTCTTATTTCTATTTGCATTTTTCTTTATCAATTATTGTAATTGTTAGATTCTTGAGAGTTATTTTTTTTATATTTTTATTAATGAGTTGCTAAAAATTCTATAGTCGTTATGAGTTAAATATATATTAATTTAAAAATATTATCATTTTTATTGTTCTTCTTTATTTTATTAATTAGTAATGAGTACGAGTGAAAAAAAGATTAATGAATTGAGACCTGGAATGAGAGGAGTAAATGTAAAAGTTAGAATAGATAGTATTTCTGAACCGCGATCTGTAAACTTAAGAACAGGAGGACAAGCTAAAGTCGCCGATGCTCAGGTTTCAGATGAAACTGGAGTAATCAAGTTGTCTCTATGGGATGACCAAATTAATATGATCGAAGAAGGAGATATGGTAGTTATTGAGAATGGATATACACATGCATATAGAGGAGAAAATAATCTAAATATAGGTAAATATGGGAAATTACAAAAAATATGACCAATCTACTAAATTCATTCATAAAATCTTTTGATTTTATTTGCTGATCTGTTGAGTTATAAATGGGATTTTAAATATTCTTGATGTGAACTCTAGCTTTATAGGAAAAATTCCTAGTGGTATTCCCAATCAAATCAATGTTGTTATCGAAATACCCAAGGGAAGTAACATCAAATATGAGATTGACAAAGACAGTGGTTTGTTATTTGTAGATAGAAAATTGTTTACTGCAATGTTCTATCCATGTAATTATGGATTTGTACCTTCTACCATTGAAGACGATGGCGATCCTGTTGATGTCTTGGTTATTGGTGAATTTGCATTAGTTCCACTTTCTATACTCAAAGCAATTCCTGTCGGTGTATTATTAACTGAAGATGAAGAAGGACAAGATTCTAAAATTATTGCAACACCTATTAATAAAATAGACCCTACTTTTTCTTTTATAAAGGATGTTCATGATATACCAAATAGTTTAAAAAAACAAATTGAACATTTTTTTGCCCATTATAAGGAATTAGAAGGCGGAAAATATGTAAGTATTACAGGATGGGGGAATAAAGAAATGGCAGAAACAAAAATAACTGAAGCTAGTAAGAAATATTTGGAAACTTAACTTTTTACTTTAATTATAATGCTTTGAATTGTTCACTCCATCTCATATAAGCTCTAATCATGTCTATGCTGACACTGGGTTTTCTTATTTTTATAATTTCTTTAAAATCATTCATAGATATAGAACGCGGATTAGACTGTGCTTCCATTGCCTTTCCACTTTCAAATAATTCATTAACAACCCTTAATTGTGCTGCTTGACAAATGTCTTTAATATCACTAGCACTGTACCCCTGAACAAGTTTAGATAACTCTTCTATTTTGAATGTTTTATCTTTTTTTAAAGGCATAGTATATTGTTTAAATAAATAGTTTCTTGAATCGTTGTCAGGTAAAGTAACGTAAATTCTCTTCTGAAATCTTCTAAGAAATCCTGCTTCCAAGCTCCAGGGTTTATTTGTCGCGCCAATAACATATAATTTTGACTTCTTTGATTTATTGTTTATTCCATCCATCTCAGTTAAAAATTGGTTTTTAACACGTATTTCCCCTCCTACTTCGCCATTCCTATTTCCTATTAAAGAATCTATTTCGTCAATAAAAAGCAATATAGGAATATTTTCACTTTCGTATAACTTATTAGCCATTTTAAAAAGTTTTGAAACATTTTTCTCAGCTTCACCAAGCCATTTACTCATCATTGCAGCTGCGTCAACATTTATAAAATAACCATCAATTTCAGCAGCTGCGGCGGCTGCAAGTAATGTTTTTCCACATCCTGGAGGTCCATATAGCAGTATTCCTCTTGGCCATCCCAACGGGAATAAATCAGATCTCTTTGTAGGATAAACTATAGATTCCTTTATTGCTCTTTTAGCATCGTCAAGACCAATTACTTCATCCCAAGAAATATTAGGTTTTTCTTTCATAATTAAACTATCAAACTCTTCACCAAGTGATTCCCTTGGCTTCCTCATCTCACTTCCTATTTTTCTATCATAATTGTCAGTATCATTCCCAACTATATTTTCATCACCCTTTACTTCTTCGTCTTCCAATACATTTGACATTTGTAACGATTTAATTCGGTTTAAATATGCGTTAGATCTTTCTAAGTATATTTTATTTAATTTGTATTCGGGATAGATGTGTATTAATTTATTCAAAGCCTCAATAGCGCGTTGATAAAATTGAATAGCCTTTAATCTTGAACCTTGTGAATCAAGCCTTATAGCTTCAGCGGCATATTTACTTGCACTATTTTCTAATTCCTGTGGAGCTAAAATCATAATTCTAGTCGATATTATTTAGTTCATAATTGATTTTTAGTACTATGATGTAAATCTTATTTGTTCTAAAAACTAAAAATAATATACCACTAAATTTTAACGTTTAGCTATATTTTGGATTCACTTTCTATTACACTTATTATTGTTAAACGAAGAAATACTTTGATAAATCCATGTCTATTATTGATTAAAAATAAGAAGATATTTTATCTTGTTTAATTGGTTTTTTTATACTATTGCTTTGTAATGATGTTCTAACCAGGTTAAGTATGTTCTTATCTTTTGTATCATCTACATATACCACATATATTAGAGACTGATTTTTTTCATCTGTTTTTCTTATTACTCGTCCTATTCTCTGTACAAGTTGATGCACATTTTTCGTATTTGATACTATTATTGCAATACTTACAGATGGTATATCAAATCCGATCTCCAAGGTATGTACTGATAGCAAAACAAAATAATTTCTCCCCCATGAATCTAAAATGTCTTGCCTTTGTTTTGTCTTTATTTTATTATGTATAACTTGCGAGGGAATTTTATTTTTCTTTAAAATTTCACTTATATTATTTATGGATTCTATTGTTTCACTAAATATCATGATTTTTTCTTTTGGATGACTTTTAACTATATTCACAGACTCATTTAATTTTGAGTTGGTTTCATTAAGCAATTTTTTTCTTTTATGAACACTTGCAAACCATAACTTAGCTAATCGGGCTCTTTGTCCACCTGTTTTTAATAACTTTGAAACTATCAAAGGATTGGATGCTTTAAGTTTTAATGAAATATCTTTAATTGTGCTCGTTGTCTGCTCATATATTCTTTGCTCTTCTGAATTCATTTTCACTGGTTTTAGTATAACCAGGGGTTCACTTAATCTTCCATCATTAACAGCTTCTTTTATCATATATTTTTTTACTGGAGGAATTAACTTCATTATCTTTGAATACCTTGGATCATTTTCATCAATTGTCGCGGTTAAACCAAGTATTAGTTTATCGTAATTATCATATAGCACATCAAAAATTTTGCTTAATTTTTTGGCAGTTTCACTAACCATGTGCATTTCATCCAGTATAATCATATCTGATTGTCTTAGCAGATCAAAGTTTTTTATAATACTCTGATAAGTGCTAAAGGTAATTTCTTTAATATCCTTCTTTTCTCCATAGTAAACCCCGATCTTTTCTTTTTTTATACCATATTTTATTAGTCTGTTAATATTTTGTTGTATCAATACAATTCGAGGAACTAAAAAAAGAATTTTAAAGACCATTAGTGGATTCTGTTTTCTAATTAGAGAAGCCATTTTCCTGGCACATTCAAAAGCTATTTCCGTTTTTCCTGTACCTGTACTATATATAATAGAACCTTTGCCTTTCTTATTTATCCATTCATCAACCGCATCTCTCTGATCTTTTTTTAATTCAAAGGGAAATTTTAGAAGCATTATTTCAGACAAGAATAATAAAGTAACAATGAAGTTATTAATAATTTATGTAGTTACTGATTTTTTATTGTTTATTATGACGATCCAAAACATTTGTATTGAGATTTCTAAATTCAAATAAATAATTGGGTATTCTTAATAATTATTGTAAATGAAAGTTTTTGTTTTAGAACTAAAACAAGATGATCCAACTAAATGTACTGCAGCCAAGTTGGTAAAGTTTAATTTAATTCAATCAAGCAGATTTATACCGAAAGACGCTATAGTTTTAAACCCTTTATCTAAAATTGCATTATCAAAAACCGACAATAGTATCGCTAAATCCATCTGTGCTATAGATTGTTCTTGGAATTATTTTGATGAAACAATAAGAAAATTCAAAATTCTTAAAAAAAGAATTAATCGACGTCTTCCATTACTTCTAGCAGGAAATCCTGTAAATTATGCAAAATTAGGAAAATTAACTACTGCTGAAGCTATAGCAGGTTCTTTATTTATACTAGGTTTTCAGTCAAATGCAGAAGAATTATTGAATAAATTCAAATGGGGTCATACTTTTTTAGACTTAAATGTCGAGCTATTAGAATTATACAAAAACCAAGAAGATCCTAATGAAATTCTTAAAATCGAAAAAGATTATTTTCCAAATCTATATTAGTTTATATTGTATTATAATATTGTGAGCTAGCGTACGAGTGACTCGAAAGAGAGGAAACTCCTCCCTCATAGCAGGCACTCAAATTAGCGATAATTAGCTGGAGACAGCTGGCAACGTAACAGAAAAGTATCTAGAGGACTCACTATAACTCTATGATGGCCAATAACCTGAGATTGTCTTTCCTAGAATGAAACTGACGACCTGAGTGGAGCAAGGCCAAAAAGAGTAACATATTCCTGCACTGGCTCAGGTTGGCCGCTAAGCGAAATCTCGTATAAAACAGAAGGAGGGTTATTGCTAGCACACACACTATTTTCAAATGAGTGTTCTTCCAATAATTATTTATCAGTGATCGATAAAAAATACCATGAGCAATTTAAGGAATGTTAATAGGAGAAGATCAAATCAATAATAATACTAATCCTAAACATGGAATCAATGTAGAAGAGAAAAATCAAGAAAAGATCAATAGTGATAACTTAATAATAATTACTAATAACAACCAAATAGAAACCAAAATAAATTCAATTACAAAATCGTGTAAACATTTTATAAAAAACTTGTCGAAGGATTTATTAAAGAAAAATCCAGAAAATACCAATATTATTTGCGATTATATTATTGCAGAACAAATAGAATTTAACATCAAAGAGTCTTCCAAGATTGGGAAGATAAAAGCGCTTGTATATTTATCACGTTATTGTGAATAATTTTATAATTCTATTACTCTAGCGATATTCTAACCCAGTTGTTTCACTCAAATATGATATTAGTATACCGGAAACTGTAAAAAAATAAATCAGATTTATATTCATCTGGATTAGAATGAATGAAATTATACTCTCGAATAAAGTTTCTTCAATATGTCTGTTTTATCTTCCTTTTCCCTCCTTTTCTTAATCATGTGCCACTTTTCAGTATAACATCTAGTAACATCCTCGATGCTATTGGCAGAGAATGCTAAAACATACTCATAGTCCTTTCCCCAATTTTGTTCATAATAATAAGGGTGGTTAAAAGAAATAGGATAGTTCAAAGTTGAGTCAAGGTGTATCCATTTATTATTTATCAAAGATTCATTCCAACAATGATCAAGAAAATCGTGCACTATTCTAGTCTGTAGTGACAATGAATTTAGAATAGCACCAAAGAGTATAGACCATTCACTACACCTGCCGATCTTTGTTTCTGCAATTTTTTGTATTTTAACGTACCGAGGAAATATTATAGAGGATCCACATTTGCCACATGAATGAACTTCTGTTTTGCGCAATATCGTTGAATCACCATCTATAACTTGGACTTTCATCTGCATATTACAACTCGAACATTGTACTTCCTTTGGCATCCATTTCATCAAGTCATTTTTGAACCAATATAAGAGAGGGATTAACGATTGGTGATCGAGACATAATTTTAATATCTTATCTGGTACTGATTGCTTGACAGAATCCAAGATCATATGGTCTGTATACTGTTCCGATATCCTTTTATAAAACTTAAAAATGTCTACAAAGGACGATGTGAACTGATCCAAATTATTACCAAACAATATTTTTACTCCTAATATTCTTTGGCTTGATAGAATTAATTGTTTCTTCTTGTAAAAATCAAACTGCAGATTTCATTAATTACTTGGTGATTCCTTTTAAGAAATTAGTTCTAGGAAGTAAAATATGAATTAATTAAGGAAAACATTATTGGTAACATTATACACAGAAAATATATATGATAGAAGATATTTCGACCACAAAAGATATAGTAAAAGAAGAGCAAATCAAAACCTGTGATATTTGTAATAATGAAATTAACACCTTAGTATATCTAAATGTTAGTAGTAGTAGCAGTAGTAATAGGAGTAACAACAACAAAACCAAAATATCGGAAGTTAGCACTTATGTTAACGAGGATCTTTCGGATAAATATTACAATATTTGTTTAAATTGTGTGGAGAAAATTACAGAATTAATGAAATATAATTATGGCTTTAATGGAAGACTAATTCAATTTTTTGAATCATTAACAGGAAAGAATTAAAACGGGGATCAAAGGAAAAGATGTTCTTTATTCTATTTATAGAATATAGTGAGAAGTATAAATGTAATAGCAGATATTTCAAATATTATGATAGTTTTTCTTAAAAAGGATATAGAAGAGAAAGATAATAATTTTATTATAAAACTCTCAATAAGCTATAATTTGAACAATGAAGTTGTTTATGTAAATGTATAATATATAATACCTCCAGTTTACAATATATTCATTATTATGTTTTCAATTAGTATACTGCTGAAGAAATATGACATGTAAGGGAATTTGTCAACGTCATAAAGCAATAAAACCTCGAAATGGGGGACGATATTTGATAGGGCAAAAACGCTGTCAGGTATGTGAGATCTATATTGATTGGCAAGGTACTTGGTGTCCATGTTGTGGTTATAGATTAAGGATCAGACCAAGAAACGGAAAATATAAATTAATATTAAGAACAGTTGAAAACCAAAAAAAATCGAGACGAGTAAAACATAATTTAGTTTGAATATCTAGTTAGAACCATTACAGTTTATAATAATGATAATAAAAAAGATGACAAAAGCAAGAAGAATTACTTAAAGTCATAAATATAATTTGGCTCTTTATAGTTTATGTGGGGTATAACAATATATCTGATGCATTTTGTCGACTATCTACAAGGACGAAAAGATAAGAAAACATGTAATATATGCAATTATATAGCTAAAAATGAAAAAGAACTTGATAGCCATATGAAAAAAGAACATAGCTAATCATAATATTAGAGCTAAAGCCTCATTTGTTATCCATAACGTGTTAATTTAATAACCCATTTCTCATAGAGAATTTAATCTGACAAAATTAATCAGTTTTATATTCGATTATATTATTCTACTAGTCTTCTCAAACTTTATCTTGAGATCCTCTATCTTTTTTAACTTCTAATAGTAATTTAAAATTATTTTGGTTTATCAAAAGTAACAGAATTGAATTATCTCTCCAGCTATTCCTAACTATTACTAGTGTGGTCTTCTAGCCAAGTAAATTCCATATCTACACAAAAGAATGATCTATGTTTACTCTATTCTCAGATATACATTCACATTTGATATTGTGGTTAGAAACTAAGTTGATTGATATGTTTTTATATGTTATCTAGACCTTTTGAAGAATATAAATTTTTATTTTTTCAATATGAAACGTAACTATTTGATTATGTTCTATAATTAACTAAAAACTAATATGTATCAAAATTCTAAGGCAAATAATTTATTCTATCTATAAATCTTTAATACTCTAGCATTAATGTAAGTAATGGAATATACATTAAAAGTAATAATATTATGACTAATGTATTCCATTTAATTGGTAATTATCAACATAAGTAAAATTACTCCAAAAGTGACGATGAGGTATTTTTTAGTTAAATTCATTGCTGTATCTAAAGCATTAGAATAATCACGAAATTGGTCCGTTCCCATAACCTTTACTGTTGATACAATGTGTAATACTTCATATCCATAAACTTCTAATTTTTTATACGCTAGTTGTACAAGCTGATGATAATACTCTGCTATTGTTTCAAATTTTGTTATGTGACCAAATGGATAATATCCTTCTGAGGTTCTAATTCCAGACTTCTCATGGGTATCTGATGAACAAAGTTCTAACATTCTTATTCCTTTTTGTTCTAAATATTTTATAATATATTCTCTTAACCCACTTTTCATATTATTAGAATCAGCCCAACCTATTACATATTGAATATTGTTATTACTGTTATTGTCATCATCATTATCTTTGTTTACATCAATAAGGATAATAGAAAGACCACTTTTTCCAATGTCTTCTCCAAATACTATATGATTTTTATTCTCGTTTGTATTTGATTGGGCAATTTTAAAACTATATTGTGGAGATTTTTTTAAGGTTTTTAGACATGTTTTTCCTGCAACTAACAATTCTTCATTTTCACTTTTTCCAATTTTTTTTCCCATGGCATTATGACTGTCTATTATAAAAAGTCTCTTAAATCCTTCATTTTTTGAATATGTTTCCAATTCTTTACTAATTTCTTCTGAAATATCTTCCATACCCGAAGGAGCAAAAGAGAGCATCAGAATAGGAGTATTGCCAAGGATTATCCCTGTAACCGTTGCTTTTTTATTTTTTATTTGAATAGGTATTGAGCATGTACTTCCATAATCTAGGGTCTTTTGTGTATTAGATAGTGACTTTAGGTATTCCCTGACCTCACCTTTTGATGGAATGTTCAAGGAATGGTCAGAGGCACTGTGAAATACAACTGCTTTTTGAGAAAAATGATTATATATTTGATAAGGAAGATTACTTCCACCAATTTCTTTAAAAGGACCAGGGTGAATATTGGGTAAAACCCAATAAAGGTTATGATGTTTGTTAGTAAATTTAACAATATGTGTATCAACCAACTCATTTTTAGACTTGGATAACAAAATTTTTTCTATATTTTCTACCTTGTTTTCTGTCCATGCTGAAAGGAAAGCTTGGAGAAGCGCAAAAGTACTCTGTACATTTGGTCTTCCTGCTCTATCGGCAAGTATCGTCCATCCTATACCTAAACCTGTTAAAATTAAACCAAAAGAAATTGCTACAACATCGAAAAAAATTTCAATAAATAGAGAAGAAGGAATAATTAAAACGAAAAAAACTATAGGCTGAATTATTGCAGTTTTTAGTGCTTGTACTAAATTAGCGCCAAAAACTGAAGTAAATATTCCTATCCTTAGCCCAATTGCTAACATCATTCCCTCAAACAGGTGTTCCTTAGGAGGAACATCTTTCTGAAAAATAATAAAAGCAAGATATCCAAGGATAAGGATAAGTAACCATAGCAAATTCGAAAAAGCTGAGACATGAAGAATTTTGGATATTTTATTAACTGGTGTTTTTCTTAACAAAAAAAGATCTAAGAAATAACTGAAGACGAGAAAAGATATACCTGTTATTGTAAATACAACTAATTGTATTAAATTTAGTATTAGATAAAAATGATTAAAACCTAATATTATACCTATCGAACTAATTATCGATATTGCTAAAGAAATTTTATATGATGAAAAGTTGATCCTAGTTAGAGACCATCTTTTATGAATATTAGATACACTGTCATGGTCATTTTCCATCTTATAAGATTGAGTCGTTATGCACCTACAACTGGAAATATCACTCGAATCATGATCGAAATTGCAATTAAAGCCCCAGTAACTCCAAGAACAACTTCTGGTTTCACCTTTACTCCTTTCGTTTCATCCTCAAAGAATCTTAATAAACCAGCACTAGATGCTGGTAATGGTGCATTTTTCTTTTTGCTGCTCAATTCACAAAATATAAAACATTATTCCTTAAATAGCTATCGTTTATTGTAATCAGGATGGTTTATAAAATCAGAATCTTTTTAAAGGTACTAGGTAAGGCTTAATAAGAAGCTAAGAAAAGTATAGATAAATATAATATGGCGGTTATATGTAAAAAATGTGGATTACCTGATGATTTATGTCCTTGTGGTGAACTTGAAAAAGAAGAGACAAGAATAATCATCCGCCTTGAAACTCGGAGATTTTCTAAGACTACCACTATGATAGAAGGGATAGATCCTAAAGTAACCAATATGCACAATATTGTTAAAGAGCTTAAAAGCCAATTTGCATGTGGTGGAACAGCTAAAGATGGTTTTATTATGTTACAAGGTGACCATCGTGAAGACGTTAAAAGTTATTTAGTAAAAAAAGGATTTAACCAAGAAGCAATAGAAGTGCAATAAAGTTATTTGTCGATGATATAAAACTTTTCGGATTTAATTCGGGTAAATTTTATAGAATGTTGATCCCCCTGCCTATTAATAGGGTAATATTTATATGTTAGAATAAAACATAAATAGTACGGATTTAGTTATTAAAAAGTTTTGTGGTGAAATGAATGGTTAAAGATATATCGCTTTTTGGCGATCGGTGCCCAAGATGTGGCAAAGGTCCGATGGTGACTGACAATTCTACAGGTGAGATGTTTTGTGGAAATTGTGGTTTTGTCATTAATGAAAGAATAGAAGAAACAGGGCCGGAATGGAGAGCATTTTCCAAAGAAGAACACGAAGATAGAAGCCGTGCAGGAATTCCAACTTCTTTAGCTATGCACGACATGGGATTAGCAACCATTATAGGACCTGTGGACAAAGATGCTTCTGGTAAACCACTTTCCTCTTCAATGAAAAGCACTATTGAAAGGCTTAGAACATGGGATAGCAGAAGTCAGGTCCATGAACCAGTCGATCGTAATTTTAGACAAGCTTTTAGTGAGTTAGATAGGCTAAAAGACAAACTAGCAGTGGGAGATGCAGTAATAGAAAAGGCCGCATATATCTATAGAAAGGCGTTAGAAAAAGGATTAGTAAGAGGCCGATCTATTTCTGCTCTCGTTGCAGCTGCATTATATGCTGCATGTCGTGATACAGAAACACCTAGAACCCTAAAAGATATAGCAAATGCAAGCAATATAAAGAAAAAGGATGTTGCACGTTGTTATCGACTTTTAATTAGAGAGCTTGACTTAAGAATGCCAGTTGTAGATCCAGTAAAATGTGTTGCAAGAATTGCTAGCAAAGCAGGATTGTCTGAAAAAACTAAACGTAAAGCCCTAGAAATTCTTAAAAAAGCGGAGGAAGGTAAAATTTCAGCAGGGAAAGATCCAATGGGTCTAGCAGCAGCTGCATTATATGTTGCATGCGTTATGAATGGAGAAAATAAGACACAAAAGGATGTAGCAGAGGCTGCAGGAGTCACGGAAGTAACTATTAGGAATCGTTATAAAGGATTGAAAACTCATCTCAAACTTTAACTAATTTTTAAGCTGTATTTCAAGAATAACCGTTATTGTTGTAGGTAAACCTATTTTATGCTGTGAGCATTAATTATGAATAAATTTACTAATTTCTATCTTATTCTTCTCCTCTCTTTTTGTTTCTTGTTGGGTTTTCAGTTATCTTTTGAATTTTCAACTCAAGAAGAAACAAAAAATATTGACAGTGTAAGATTTATCCATTATTTGGATGAAAATGTTGCTATTGAGGAAATAAAGTCTGGCAACTTGGATACATATTTTTTTCGTATTCCTCTTGACTTAGTTACAGATATAAAAAACGATGTGAGTGTTACATTATTTAATAAAATTGGCGGTTCATTTGGAATTTTGTTAAATCCTTCTCCATCATCAACTAATGATACCATCAATCCCTTTGAATTTCGTGATATTAGGTTTGCTATAAATTTTTTAATAAACCGAAATTTTATTTCAAATGAGGTATTACATGGTTATGGAATTCCAATGCACGATCCTTTTGGTCTTTTCTCACCTGATTATCCTGTAGTAATGGACACTGTTGAGTCATTTGGATTCCATTATGATCCAGATTATGCATTAAAACAAATTAAAAAAACTTTGCTAGCACATGGAGCAAAATTAAAAGATGAGAAATGGTATTTTAAGGATAAACCTATTAAATTAAAAGTTTTAATACGGAGTGATGATCTTCAAAGGAAAGTTCTCGGAGAATTAGTTTCTTCAGAACTTGACCAATTGGGTTTTACAATTATAAAGGATTATAGCGATCTAAATAAAGCTGTTACCCTTACTCAAGGATCGGATCCGCAGAAATTTTTATGGCATGTATATACTGAAGCATTTGCTGGATCTACATCTTTTATAAAGTATAATGATGCAGTCCTTGCTCAAATGTATGCCCCTTGGTATGCTAACATGCCAGGAAATCAAAATCCTGGATTTTGGCAATATAGGAATTCTACATTGGATAAAATAACTCAAAAATTAGTCTTCTCAAACTTTACCTCTGAAAATGAAAGAAATAATTTACTTAACGAGGCAACCAGAATGGGAATTGAAGAGTCAGTACGTATTTTTTTAGTCAAGAATATTGATCCTTATGCTGTTTCTTCTTCTGTAACTGGTCTAGTAAATGATTTTGGGGCTGGTATTACAAGCAAATATTCATTACTGAACGCAAAATCTGAAAGAGATCATTCTCTAAAAGTAGGAGTTAAACAAATTTATCAAGGTGCGTGGAATAATATAGGTGGATTTAGTGACGCTTATAGCATAAATATCTACTCTAATATTGCTGATAGTGCTACTCTGAGACATCCCTTTACAGGAGAAGTTATTTCAATGAGAAATCAAATTCTAAATTCAACAACAAATGGTCCTGATGAGAGAATACAAATTCATCCGGATACTATTATTTGGAATAGTGCATTGGGATGGATACCTGTAGAAAAGAATTCCACATCATTAAGCAAAGTTACATATAAAATTTTGTACTCCAACTGGCATAACGGAATTCCAATGGATAAATCTGACTTATTATACTCTTTATATTTTATGTATGAATGGGGCACAAATAGTGGAGATGGTGATCTTACTATTGATCCAGAATATACTTCCAGAGTAGAGCTGGGATTACCTTATTTTAAAGGAGTGAGATTTATCTCTGAAAATGGGGATGATATTGTAGAATCATATTTGGATCAATGGCATTATGATGATAAAGAAATAGCTGCAAGTGCAGGAGTGTGGGCTCAAGAACCTTGGGAGATAACTGCAGCTTCTGAAAGATTAGTTTTATCCAATGATCTTTCATTTTCTAAATCCCAATCAACTACAAAGAATGCAGAATGGTTATCGTTAATAATTCCAGAGCATGCTAATTTAATAAAAAAAGAGCTCCTTAAGATGAAGAATGAAAACTTTATTCCTTCTCCTCTCAAGGGTATTGTAAGTCTAGAAGAAGCAAAAGATAGATATGAGGCTAGTATAGATTGGATAGAAAAACATAATCATGCACTAATAAGTAATGGTGCCTTCTATTTAGACAGATATAATCCATCAGGAAGAATCATTGATATTAAAATCTTTAATGATTCTTCCTATCCTTTTGAACGAGATTATTGGTCAAACTTTGTAAACCCTAAATCCATTCAAGTCGCATCTCTTAATTTCTCTAAGTTTATAAAGATCGGAGAAGAAAAAATTTTTGAATTTCAGATTCTAGTTGATAATATTCCACTGACTACAACAAATTCATCTTCTGTAACGGCAGAATTCTTTCTTACCGATTATAATGGAAATATTATTTCACAGGGAAAAGCAGTACCAATACATAATAAAGTAGGCTACTTTAAAATTGCTTTACCAATAGAGGAAACGGATAAAATTCCATTAGGACCTGTTACTCTAAAGGTATATGCTACTATACAAGACTCTTTACGTCCATTTATTTCTACAAATACTTTTCTTGCTATTCATTAATTACAAATTTATTTCTCCCTCTAATCTGTATATTTCTTTTTTAATTTTATTTATTATATTCTCGAATTTTATATTTACTATTTTTTCATCATAGCCTTTAATAGAAACATAAATATTTATTTTTGGTACTTTTGAGGTTGGATTTTTTGCATGTGTTTTGATATAAAAATCGTATTCCTTTTCATCATATTTCTTAGTAATTGTTTCTAAAAATTTTGCAATCTGACTCTCTCTGATTTTAATTGTCTTTATAAATTGTTCTTTGAAAATGATGTCCTTGTACTCATTTATTATCATTGTAGATATATTCTTTTTAAAAATGTGTCTTAATTCTATAGGTACACCTGGCAAACAAATTATTTTTGTTTCTCTATATTTAATTAATACTGATGGCGCGGTACCTATTAAATTATCTATTATTTGGGAATTTTCAGGTACAAAAGACATCTTTAATTGATATTTATTTAATTTCTTTATACCACGCTTAAAATAATTTTTCTTCAGAATTGCTAATGCAATAGGATCGCATATGAATTTCCTTTTCAGTGCTCTTCCAATTGATTCAATGGTAATATCATCATATGTAGGACCAAGACCACCAGATGTTATTATCCATACAGGATGACGGCTTAATGCTTCATTTATTGTTAATTCAATCTCCTTAGCATCATCTCGAATTATTGTTATTCTGGATACATTACCTCCTATTCGTCTTATTCTTGTTGTGAGCCAAGATGAATTTTTTTCAATTGTAGTTCCGTTCAATATTTCATTGCCAATACAAATAATTTCTATATCCTTGGACAATAGTTATCGCCTCTTACTATATTCCATTTTTCCTATAAAATTTCTTTCTTTTCATTTAAAATTTAAAAAATTTATTTATATAATTTAAATGAATAAAGAGTGATCCCAACAGCAACAACAATGAAAAACTACCTTAAATTAAATTTTACCATGTAATAGACAATTTAATTACAATATTTAAGAATCGATTTGTATAAAAGTAACTCATTTTATTATAGGTTGGTATCGATATTTTTATATTTTCATGTTATATTTACTTTAAGTCTATGACCACTTCTGAAACTGGTGACCTCGTTGCTAGGTGTACAGCATTCAGTCCTGGTCATATTACAGGTTTTTTTGAAAAACCAAAGGATAAAAAAAACCAAAACACAGATCTACTTTTTTATGGATCTAAAGGGGCTGGTTTTTCTTTTAAAAAAGGAGTAACCACATCTGTAGAACTTTACAAATCGAAGAATAAATGGTATCAGATCTATATTAATAATTTATTAACAAATAATGCAGAAGTTTCAGAATGGGTAGCGCAGTATTATCTTGATAAATTTGATTTTACCTATTATATAAAAATAAATCACTTTATAGATATTCCTATTGGTTATGGATTAGGAACAAGTGGAGCAGCGGCTTTAAGCCTTTCTTATGCTTTGAATAAAGCCCTTGATATAAAATTCTTAAAGGAAGAGGCCGCTCAAATTGCACATATAGCAGAAATTGAATGCAATACGGGTTTAGGTACTGTAATCTCAGAATTTTATGGTGGACTAGAGATCAGGACTAGTTTTGGAGCTCCAGGAATAGGTAAAGTAACTAAAATAGAACTAGATAATTACAAAGCTATTATTCTTTGTATTAGTCCTCTCTCCACAAAAAAAATTCTTTCTAATTATTCAAATAATGCTAATATTCTTGGCAAAAAGATGGTAGAACGATTATTATTATCTAAAGATGTTAATTCTTTTTTAAGAATGTCTTATGAGTTCGCAGATTTCTTAGGATTGACAAAAGGAGTGTGTGCCAAACCAATAGAAGAATTAAACAATTCTGGGATAGATTGTAGTATAGGTATGTTTGGAGAAACAATTTTCACATTGGTTCCTCCTAACGAGATTTCTACAGTTACCTCCGTGTTGAAGAAGTTCCGGGGTACTTTGATAGTTTCGGATATTGATAATCGAGGAGCAGTGATAGAAAATTTTGATCGAAACTAATCATATACCATCCAATCACCCAAGAGCAAAATCTCTTGCAGTAAGACAATTACTTGCTAATGGTTTCAAATCTGGCTTGGTAGTTAGTGAAGGGCTAATAGCTCATGGTAGAGGAGAAGCATTCGATTATCTTATTGGTGAAAAAACATCTAATTATGCTTTTGATGCAATTAAAGCGGCATCAAGTTTATTGTTACTTGCTAAGAGACCTGTAATATCTGTAAATGGAAATACGACAGCATTATGTCCTAAAGAGATTGTTGATCTAGCCAATGAAACTAGATCATCAATAGAAGTTAACCTGTTCTATAGAAATAAAAGACGAGAAAATTTAATCGCCGAAACTCTAAAAAAAAATGGAGCAAACAATATTCTTGGAGTGGGTCAAAAAAAATTTCTAAAAATACCAGAGCTGACTAGTAATCGGAGACATGTTGATCCTGAAGGAATATTTCTAGCTGATGTCGTTTTGGTACCCTTAGAAGATGGTGACCGTACACAGGCATTAATTAATATGCAAAAAAAAGTAATTACAGTTGATCTGAATCCTCTTTCACGAACGGCACAGAATGCCACAATAAGTATAATAGACAATATTGTAAGAGCTATTCCCGAACTTGTTAAAACTTCAAAACAATTGAAACAAATGAGTCAGAACTCTCTATTGAAAATATTGAATAATTTTAATAATAAACATAATATTGAGAATTCTTTAAAAATAATACGTAGATGGAATTGTGAACAATAATGACTAGTAATAATAATAATAATAATAAAAATAAAAAAACTGCACTAAAGAAATTGGTTGTTAACGATATTGTATCTATGAAAAATAATGAAAAAATTTCGGTTATTACATCTTATGATTATTGGAGTGCAAAAATATGTGATAATACAGGTATTGATATTATATTGGTCGGTGACAGTGGAGGAATGGTTATGCTAGGTTATAATTCTACTGTACCTGTAAATATGAAAGAAATGCTTATTTTTTCAAGAGCAGTATCTGTAGGTACCAAGAGATCTCTTATAGTATCTGATATGCCTTTTGGGTCATACCAAATTGACATAAAGCATGCAGTTAAGAATGCTATTCGATTCATAAAATCGGGAAGTGACGCAGTTAAACTTGAAGGTGGAATCGAAATTATTGATAGAATTAAGGCAATTATTGAGGTGGGAATTCCTGTAATGGGTCATATAGGATTAAAACCTCAAACCACTAAACTTTGGGAGGGATATAAAGTACAAGGCAATACTGCTGTGAGGGGCTCTCAACTACTAAGAGAAGCAATAGAACTAGAGAAGACTGGAGTTTTTGCAATTGTATTGGAGATGGTGACTTCAGAAGTTGCAGAATTAATCTCTAAAAGTTTAAAAATTCCAACAATTGGTATTGGATCAGGTCCTCATTGTGATGGACAAGTTCTGGTTTTACATGATATGTTAAATCTGTATGATAATATCAAACCACGATTTGTAAAAACATATACTAATCTTTCAGAGGTAATTCTGAATGCAATACAAAGTTATATTATAGATGTTAAAACAGGTAAATTTCCAGAAGAAAAACATTCATACAAAATAGAAGATAAAGAATATGAACGTTTAGTAAAAACAATAAAAAAAATTCAAAAAAAATCTCATAGTCGTCCTGCTCCTCCTCCCCCTCCCCCCCCAATCAGTGAGAAAAGAAAGAATGACTAGTGATCTACATCCTTCAAAAGATATAACAAATACATGCGGAAATACTTTAAAAGACAAAAAGATAGTTCTTTGTGTATGTGGGAGTGTTGCTGCCTACAAAGCAATTGATTTTGCTCGTCTACTAATGAGACATGGTGCTAATGTGTTCCCAGTAATTTCAAATTCTGCTACCATATTATTACATCCTAATTATTTAAGATGGGCCACTGGAAATGATGTTGTTACCAAATTAACGGCTGATATGGAACATATTAAATTAGCAGATTTTAACAAATCAGATTTAATAATTGTGTATCCCTGTACAGCTAATTCTATTGGTAAATTTGCAAATGGAATAGACGATACTACCATAACCTCTATTTTGTCTATGGCATTAGGATCAAAAATTCCTATCTTTATCGCACCAGCTATGCATGAAGCACTATACTATAATCCATTGGTGATTGAAAATATATCTCACTTAAAAAAACTTGGTGTAATTTTTCTAGAGCCTGAAATTACCGAAGGAAAAGCGAAAATTCTTCAACCAGAGCAAGCATTACAATCAGTTTTAGAACTTTTTACTTTGAGTAAAAAAAAAGTTCTTTCTGAAAAGAACATCTTAGTAACATCCGGCGGTACAATGGAATATATTGACCCAATCCGAGTTATAACTAATCTCAGTTCTGGAAAAATGGGTAATGCCATAATTAAACATTCACTTGAACTAGGTGCCAATGTTACTCATATTGTAGGAAATTTTACTACTGTTCCTTTTTCGTCTAATTCATCTAATTTAGAAACTATTAAAGTTAATACCTCTGACGAAATGTATACAAGAGTTATCTCTGAGATCAGTTCAAAGAAATTTGACATAGTTATTTTTGCTGCTGCTGTAACAGATTTCAAACTCCTTCAAATACATAAAAAGAAAATACCTAGTCAAATTTCGCATTCAATTAATTTAGAACTTGTACCTACAAAAAAAATTATTGATGAGATTAAATTAATTGACAAAAATATATTTCTTGTTGGTTTTAAAGCATATTTCGATGTTTCAAATACTTATTTAATTAATAAGGCAAAGAAAAAATTGAAAGAATGTAATGCAGATATTGTTGTTGCAAATGATGTGGGCAGAATAAATACCAAAATAGGATCTGATTATAATGAAGTGTTTATTGTTACACAAAAAGAACCGGTAGTTCATTTAAAGGTTCAAACCAAGGATTCTATTGCAAACAAATTATTTGAAATTATTATATCAGATTTAAAATAATTATATTATTGTTATTATATTACAAAAAAAATTTTGATATTAACCAATTTGAATCAAGTAACAAATAATAATAATAATAAAACGTTTTTCTTCAATTTTTTATCTTTATTAAATAATAATTAAATCCTTCTCAAATTTATTAAAGTTTATTATTCCTGTTCTACCTTTTTTACTATCTATCATGATACTATCTTCAATTCTTACTCCAAATTTTGATTCAAGATATATTCCAGGTTCTATTGTAATAGTCATGTTATCCATAAGTAGTTCTTCATTGTTAGGGCGAATCCAGGGTGGTTCATGAACATCTAATCCTATACCATGGCCAGTAGAATGATTAAATTCATTTACAAATCCATTCGCAGAAATATATTCTCTGCATGTTTTGTCAACTTCTCCTATTTTTATTTTGTTACTACATTTGGTTAAGCCTAGCCTTTGAGCATCTTTTACTATTTCATATATTTTTTTCAATTCAGGATTTATTGTCTTCAAACCAAATGTTCGTGTGGCATCTGCTACATAGCCATTAACTCTTAAAGTGAGATCCACAACTATAAAATCTCCTCGTTTAAACCTTCTATCGGAAACGCTTGCATGAGGTAATGATGAATTTGGTCCACTTGCTATTATAAATGGATTCAACGTAGATTTGTATGCAGGAATTCCACCACCATTTTTAAATGTTTCATATAATAATATTGCCTGTAATTGCCTTTCCGATACTCCTTCCTTTATTTCTTTTAAGCAGATATCATATAGTCTATCTACGATATTAGCAGCCTTTTGTATGTATTTTATCTCAATTTCGTCTTTGATGATTCGAGTTTTAAAAAATGGATCCTCATTAACTATTATTTTATTATTTCCAATCTTTTCTTTAAGTTGATTTATTAAATTATAACTGGTATTATCTATACAATAAAAGCTATTCTTGTCCAATTCTGAAGTGAGTGATAACAATGCGCCATCGCTTCCTCTTTTTTCAGTTTTTATAATCTCACATTCTTTTGAATCTTCTAATGCTCGAAAATACTCTAATGTTGGTGTAAATAACTTTGTAGTATTATGATTCATCAATACTGCTCCTTCTCCCCAAAATCCAGTTAGATAAAATATATTCTCCGGTTGGCAAGAAATTATATTTTTACAATTGATTTTAGATACATTCTCTAATAATTTCTTTTTTCTAGCTGTAAACATGATGATGACATTCAATTTTCCTAACTAGAATAATTAAATCGTTCTTCATTATGCTATTTAAGTAATTTTAAATAACAGTGATACTGACTTTATTTGAAAATATGGAATATTTAGTAATGCTTCCGGGTCCTACTAACGTTCCAAATCGTGTAATGAATGCTATGCTTGCTCCTGTTATCAATCATCGTAGCGAAGATTTCAGAATTTTGTATAGAGGTATAATTGAAAAAACTCAAAAAGTTTTTGAAACAAACGGTGATATTATTTTATTGACTACTTCAGGAACTGGTGCTGTAGAATCTTCAGTAGTTAATTTGATTAAAAAAGGAGACAAGGCAATTATTCCTGTAAATGGTGAATTTAGCACAAGACTTGCAGATTTAATAGATAGTTGGGGCGGTACTGCAATTAGAATTGATGCTCCTTTTGGAGAGAATCCTCCTATTGAAAAAATTGAGGAGGCATTTGAAGTTAATAAAGATGTTAAAGCTTTGTATGCAGTTTATAACGAAACTTCCACAGGGACTACACTTAGATACATGGATAAATTAGGTAATCTTTCTGGAAAATATGGCTCATTCTTTATCGCAGATGCTGTTTCTATATTAGGTGGAGATGAGCTTCCTGTTGATAAATGGAATGTTGATATCTGTATTACTGCATCACAAAAAGCCCTAGCGGCTCCTCCAGGAGTTTCTCCAATATCTATAAATGAAAGAACAAAAAAATACATGCAGTCAAATCCAGCACCGATATTGTATCTGAATCTAAATAGATATTTCAGGTATTATAAAGAACATACTGAAACTCCCTTCACTCCTGCCTTACCTTTATACTATGCATTTGATGAAGCATTGAATCTTGTCATAGAAGAAGGAATTGAGAAAAGAATTCAACGACACAGACAATGTGCTGATGCATTTTATTCTAGTTTAACAGCAATGGGCCTAACTCCCTTCGCTAAAGAAGACGCTAAGAGTAATGTTATTATCGCTTTCAACTATCTAGAGGGAATGGATGATAAGAGATTTAGAACGTTATTATCAGATGATTTTAGAGTCCTAATAGCTGGGGGATTTGGAAACCTCAAGGGTAAAGTATTTAGAATAGGTAGTATGGGTGAAGTAAATCGGTATCATGTTATGCGAACGGTATCAGCTATTTACTCGGCTATGAAGATGCTTGGAGTAAATACAAACGACAAAGCATTGTCTGTTGCGGAAGAAAAATTGAAAAACTTATAAATAATTTAAGTCTAATTTATTATTTGTCAAACTTAATATAGGGTATATAAATAGCGATTTTTATGACTTTTGATAAAGGATCTTTAATATTATTAGATTATACTGCACGAATCAAAGATAATGGGGAAATTTTTGAAACAACTATTGAAGAAGATGCAAAAAAATCCAATCTATACGATCCTACTAGAACATACGAACCAAGACTCATTTCAGTAGGAGAAGGCTGGGTATTAAAGGGCCTAGATGAAGCCCTGACTAGTACAGATGTAGGTCAAAAACTTTCAATTGAAATTTCTCCAGATAAAGGTTTTGGTGAAAGGGATACAAACAAGGTAAGAATGATTCCACAAAGAAAATTAGGTGAAAAGGCTAACGAAATAAAGGTAGGTGATGTTGTAGAGTTGGATGATCGAACCGGAATTATTCGATATATAGGTTCAGGCCGTGTCCAGATTGATTATAATCATAGACTTGCAAGTAGAGTACTAGTTTATGATGTAAATGTTGTTAAAAAGATTGAATCAAATGATGATAAAATCAAATATTTGTTAAAGAGACGACTTCCACTAGATGATGAAAAGGCAAAATTCGAATATAATGATGACACCGTAGTAATTGAGTTATCTGAAGATATTTCTTTATTGGATGGATTGCAAATAATCAAAAAGGCAGTCACTGCAGATATTTTCAAGTTTATAGATGGTCTAAATAAAATAACATTTCAAGAAGTATACTTATCACAAAAAGCAAAAGACTCTTCTTCACCACCACCATCATCATCTACTCCAGCCAACGAGACTGCTGAATCATCATCTACTCCAGCGAACCAAACTGTAACATCTAATACTTCCCCCAGATCCGATACTTCCCTCAGATCAGAAACTGCATCCAAATCTGAAAACAAAACAGTATAATAATAATAAAAAATCAAAATACTATTTTATTTTTTATACTATTTTATCTTTTTAGCAATCTCCTCTTAAATAATTATTTTATTACTTTTATTTAGTAAATAAAGAGAATAGGTTGTATAGTACAATACACTTTAATTTAATTTCTTTCTTAAATGACCTTTGCTGATTTTGCTAATTCAGATGCTGTTTTTTTATCAAGTTTTGTTTTACTTAATATAGTATATCTTTCAGGTCTCAAATCTTGAGCAATTAACAATGATTGAACAACATCTTTTTCAGTTAAATTTAATTGATTAGCTTTGACTGGAGCTTTAACATTTTCTAGAACAGCTATAATTGCTTCGAAATCCATACCATACAGCTTGGACATGATTATCGTCCCGAGCCCTACCCTTTCTCCATGGAGACCACAATTACCGTGTGTAATAAACTCCAGAGCGTGGCTGAAAAGATGTTCCGATCCAGAACAAGGACGGCTACTACCAGCTATCCCTGCAGCAACACCTGCACTTATTAACGCCTCTATGATAGTTCTAACTCCAGATTCATTTAATAATAATTCTTTTGATTTATTCATGATGATATCCGCACTTAATTTTGCTAGATAAGCAGAATAGGCTCCGAAATATTCATTGTTATCATCTCTTGCTAATTCCCAATCTTTAACAGCAGTGAGTTTACCTATTAAATCTCCACAACCACTTGACAATAACCTAGGAGGTGCTTCAGAAATTAATTTAATATCTGCCAAGATTCCTATTGGTGTATTTACTTTAATAGAATAAGGTTTATTTGACCCTTTTAAAGACACAAATGGACTTGAAATACCGTCATGAGACGCAGATGTGGGAATACTTATAAATGGTTTTTTTATAGAATATGCAATCATCTTTCCAACATCAACTGATTTTCCTCCTCCAATCCCAAGTATTATATCAGGTTTTAATCCTTCTATCTCTATTTTGATTTTAGATACTGTTTCAAAAGAGGCATCTTTTCTAATAAACCAGTAATTTCTAATATGAGATTTCTCAAATGATTTTTTAATGTTATCTTCAATCTTGTTCCTTACAGTTTCACCACTAATTATAATGACACTAGATATTCCATTATTGATATCCATTATAAAATTCCCAAGGTCTGAAATTACATTGTCTCCTACAAGAATTTTCCTTGGTAGCTCCATCAAATGACTATTAGAGTTCAAATATCTTTCTTTCTGTCTTTATTCAAATAATTTTAATTATTTCTTTCTTTCTGTCTTTATTCAAATAATTTTAATTATAAATAAAATAAATATATTTCTTAAATTTAATAGCTAAAGACAAATTTGTTATTAAACTAATAATCGTCGTCATTGTTGGACAACTTCTGCTATAGCATAACCCATTCCTACTCTGCTGATTTTTATTTTAACTTCGTCACCCTCTTTTGTGTTAGCTACAAATATTACCATTCCTTCAATTTTAGCAACACCAGCGTCTCCTCTTTTACTCATTGCTTCAATTTTTACATCATACTCTTCCCCGACTTTAACTGGAATTCTAAAAGATCTAAACTTTCTGAAACCTGTTTCGTTCCCTGAATTATTTTCGTTAGGTCTGTCACGAGCTGTATTTTCTCTATTGGTTTCTACATCCATACTATCTAACCTGTCTTTACAATGAATTTATTATATATTACTATTTCAATATTATTTTTTTTGGCTTTATTTAAAAACATAAATGAATTCTCTCTACTAATTAATCGCAATCAATTTATATTTCAATCAGAAAACTGAGGTATATTATATTAAACTGAAGGAACTAAAGATGGAATTTACTAATTTTGATAATGAACAATCTAGTCAGAATATCATGGCTACTATACTAAAAAGCTTACCAAAGGAATCAGGTCTGACTAAGATAGAATATGAAGGACCTAGTATAGCGCTATACAGTAAAAACCCTAGATTTTTGATAGAAAACTCCCAAATCCTTTCTAATATGGTCAATATAATTAGAAAGAGAGTAGTAATACGAAGCGATGAATCGATTCGCAAATCAAGAAATGATTCTACCCGAATTATTCAGAATCGTCTCCTGCCTTTAAAGGTTAAAACTACTGGAATTTTTTTTGATGATGCCTTGGGTGAACTTACAATCTATATCAGTAATTCATCTGAAATGAAAAATCAAATTGAAAATGCCATTTTATTGGATTTAGTCAGTGAAACCGGTTGGAAAATTAAGTTAAGAAAATCCACAGTAAAACTTCCTACAATCCAATTTATTGATAAAGTTTTGGATAATTCCACTGACTATAGGATAAAATTCTATAAAGAAGTTGGGGACAAAGTTTTCAGACCAAAATTAAGTCCTAGTAATTTTGAAGCCAGTATCGTTACATTGGGGGGATTTGGTGAGATTGGCAGATCATGTTTATTAGTTGTTACTAAAGAAAGTAAAATATTACTTGATTGTGGAATAAATACTCTTGATGAAAAAGCTGTAAATTATTTTCCACGATTTGATATGACAGGATTCACTTTAGATGAAATTGATGCAGTTATAATAACTCATGCTCATATCGATCATATAGGTTTTCTTCCATTTCTATACAAATATGGCTATAGAGGACCTGTTTATTGTACTGAACCAACATTACCTTTAATGATCCTTCTTTTCCTTGATTATCATAAAAACCATGAGATCTATTCGGAAGAAGATATAACAAATGTAATAATCCATACTATGCCTTTATCTATCGGTGTAGTTACCGATATATCACCAGATGTAAAACTTGTATTATATAATTCTGGACACATATTAGGATCTACATCTATTCATTTACATATTGGAAATGGAAATCATAATCTAGTGTATACAGGAGATCTCAAGTTTGGGAAGACTAATTTACTTGAAAATGCATCTTGGAATTTTCCCAGAGTCGAAACACTTATTATTGAAGGTACTTTTGGAAGTAAAGATTTACCTCATAAACGTGAAGAGACAGATCCAATTTTGGTAGAAAGTATTAATCAAACTCTTAGAGAGGGTGGTAGAGTTCTCATTCCAGTTCCAATTATAGGTCTTTCACAAGAGCTTATCTATACCTTAACAAAATATCAAGAGCTTGGTTCATTAGAACCATCGGCTGAGATCTTCGTGGACAAGTCCATACTAGAAGCAACATATATACATGAATTATATTCTGACTATTTGTCAAAAGAAATTAAAACAAAAATTTTGAATGAAAATGTCTCGATTTTTAATTATAAAAATCTGAAAGTACTCACTTCAAAATCTAAACTAGATAAACCAGGAATAATACTTGTCCCATCATCTATGCTGAATGGTGGTCTGTCTGTAAAATTTTTAAAGCAAATTCACAATGACCCTCTTAGTAAACTAATACTTATTTCAAACCAAGTAACAGGAACACTTGGTAAGGAAATTCAAACAGGACATACTGAAGTAACAATAAATGGGCAACAAAAGTTAAAGTTAAAATGCAAGATTGAATCTATTCATGGATTTAGCAACCATAGTGACTATAATCAACTTCTCGCATATATTAGTAGATTAAAACCAAAACTGAAAAGAGTGATAATAAATCACGGTGAAAAACCTAGAGTACAGAACTTGGCATCATCTGTAAATAAGATTCTTAATATTCAGTGTCAATATTTGCTAGTTCCAGAAGCAATCAAACTGTTATAATTTTATATGGTGCTGTGTATGTGTGTGGATTTGTTTGTCGTTTACTTTGTTTGTTTGATAACTAGATAGATAATATCCTATAGAAACTTTTTTTATTCTGCAGAGAGACTACAAAAACAAAACCAGCAGTACTAGAAGGGAGCGATCATTAAACTTAAAGGTCTTTATTCCTTATAGTAACTATATGGGACAGCAACAGGATCACCATCACCATCATCATCATCATCACGACCAGAATCAGGAAACAACAACAACAACACCAACAATAAAATCTTCTATCGACGAGCTCTCAAAAAAATGGAATATTGAAAAGCCTATCTATGATCTTCATCTAGGTAGAAGAAGAGATGTGGTAGATACCACAGTGAAAGTGAATCAGGTAATTTTTCATATCCCAAAACTGTCAAATGATGATCTATTTGTTCTTTGGAACTGCCTGTGGCCTGATTGTCATAACTGTTGTGAAAAACAGGGAAGATTACCTTTAACTAAAGATGACCTTTATACCCTAAAAAGTAAATTGAATTATAAATCTATCAATGAATTTCTGAATAAAGAAACAAAAATATCCTCTTGGAATGAACCCGGATCTTATGGAAATTTAATTACTCATCTAACTATGATTTCATTAAAGCGAAAGGAAAATGAGACTGATGAAGAAGACGGAAAACCTATAAAATGCCGATTTTTAGATAATCAAGGCAGTTGTCAAATTCAAGAGGGAAAACCAGGTGTATGCTGGTTGTATCCTTTTGCATCGTGGATGGAATCATATAATAACAGACCATTAGTTCATGCAACTTTTCAATTTACTGGCGATTGTCCTGGTTTTTATCTAAGTAAAACAATAGAGAATATGATGCCTGTTTTACAAGATTATTCCTCAAAAATTTATAATTATAATATGAGTACAAATAGAACAATAAGGGAAGGATTTGGGGCTACCAATATAATATACTAATCATATTTTTCTAGTTATGTGTCTTTTTGTTTTTTTAAAAAAAATAAACAAAAAATCAAATTGAAATACTAAATTCAAACAATAATAATAATAACAATAAAAATAAAAACAACAACAAATAACAAAACAAATACATTTACATAAAAAAAAATTAAATAATGTCTTCTCACTCTCTATATAGCAATAGTATTACAATGTCTAACGGTAAATCTGCAGATGAGGAGGATAAGAGTAAAAAAGGTAGCAGTAATATTAAAAGTGCTGCTGATCTGTTATTAAAAGGAGGTACTTTACTTAGCGAGTCATGTGCTAAATGTAGAGGTGTTCAGGTACGTTATAAAGAAGAGACTGTATGCGTTAGTTGTGGAAGAATAATAAAAGAGAAAACAAATAATGATGGGATGACAAAGCAGATAGAAGAAGAGCAGCAGCAACTGCAGCAGCAACAGCAGCAGCAACAGCCACAGCCACAGCCGGAGCTGCCTCCTATTCAAGATTTTAATTTATCAAAGAAGAAGGAATTTAAAGTTCCGACTGTTTTTGACTCTAGCATAACCAATACAATCTCTACAAAAATAATCACAGATAAAATTAACTTTTTGATAACAACTTTAGAGAATGAGAATGATATCCTAATTCAAAATACCAAACTAGATCTAATTTCAAAATATTTAGAAGTTCTTGACAAATTGAAAATAATTAGTCAAAGTAGAGAAACTTAATATTAATTTTAATTATTCTCATTATAGTTAAACTACTACCATTTAAGCAATAAGTATAACTAAAAGAATTTAAATTGAAAAATAACTGCTAAAAAAATTTAATAGGACAATTAACTCTTATATTATGTTATGTCTTTCAAGAAATAATGGATAAATAGGTTACTTATATAGTTGTGAAAATAAATAACAAAGATTTATTGAGTTATGATATCTTTAAAAGAAAACAAAGGTATTACCCACAAGTTATCTTCGACCAATTTACCAGTTAGACAGAATATTGAGTAAATTTTCATTTCTATGAATGAATAAATCTGGACATATCTACATTGCCATCATCTCTCAATCTTTCCTAGCAGTATAGTATCTTTACCACTTCTAGCCATAATATGTTGATATAATTTTGGATACAGAATAAATTAAAAAATATATACTTCATGATATCTTACTTTTGTCTTTGTAAATACTATCCATTATTTTCTTTAAATCGTGTATCATATTGTTCTGCTAGTTCTTGTCTTTACCGGTACTTCTTTTTGTATATTT
>JAICHH010000002.1 GCA_025922715.1 Nitrososphaeraceae archaeon | reverse complement strand
CATCCATTTTTACAATGCCTAAAAGTAGACCTCCTACCTTCACATTTATAGCGAGTACTGATATTATAACTATTATAGAAAGATAGAAAAGTCCGATATATGTTATAATTTCTATGACGGTAGAAACCATAACAGCAAAACAATGGCAACAAAAAGTGACAGACTCTGTACTTCCTGTAGTAGTTAATTTTGGTGCAGTTCATTGTGGTTTTTGTCTGGCTTTAGAACCATTATATAATAGATTATCTGAACAATATAATGATAAGTTAGTATTTTTAAAGCTTATGGTAGATGATAAAAATAATCAGGAATTATTAGATCGTATCTCAATAGAAGGTACACCTACATTAAAGTTTTATTGTAAAAATAGAGAGATAGGGGAACATATTGGATATGCAATAGAACCAAAATTAAAACAAAAGATAGAAATGTTTTTATCAGAAATGGACTTCTGCATAAAGAATAGTACTGCATTGACTAAGAGTCTCTCTCAAAAATAGATAGGAATATAGAATTTTGTTTTTAACATCTTTATTTATACTATAATTGAACAAAAGGAATCTTATGTTTGAACAATAATACATATACACCTTCCATACGTTATAAGAAAGTAAAAGTCTTCATTCAGAAATGAATGGTTTTGAATTTCTTCTCATAGGTTGGCATTAAGATATAAAATAGTAAAAGCAACTCTTCTTATACTTTAAAAGGACCTCTGTTAAATGTCTTACTAGTCAATTTTATTGGAAGTGTTATTTTATGAATATTCACCGTTAATTAGTAACATATATTCTTGTAATAAAAATGATAGGTTTAATTATTTGAACTTATTTCTATTGTTAAATTTTCTAGTCTTAATATCCTTGTCAATTGTTACCACTATATATGTCATTGAGAATCAGACTAAAACAGAAGAAGAACAGGTATAATGAAGTATTAACTGAATTAATAATAAATAATAGATATTGTATTGATAATAAATATTGTCCAAAATAAGGGTGAATAATCCTATTTATTTAACTTAGTAGATATGATTGTTTTTTAAATATTTTCCCAAATGTGTTTACTGTGTGTGTATTTATTTCATTTAGAAATTCTTCTAATACTTTATCTAATGCGACAGGATTATGAAGTATTAACCAATGACCTTCGCCTTCAATAATTTTTAACTTAAATTTTGGAATTTCTTTTTTCATTTTATTCTTTAAATTCATAAACACGTCATCCTTGCTACCAACTATTCCATATAATTTACAATTTGCATTTCTTAAAACATTATTTATATCATTAGGCATAGTACGTAATGCATTTCTGGCAGCAATAAAGCCTTCAACAGATGTTTTTGTAAATATTTTCTTAAAGTAATTCCATTCTTTTTCATCTTTAAATGCTTTTTCTTTTCCATACTTTTGTTGTCTTTCATATTCTGCTACTGCATCCATGCCCTCTGTAGTAGCTATTTCTATTGCAATGGAATCCTCAAGAGCATCTTCAGGTATGGGTATTGAGGATCCACTGATGAATATTATTGCATCTATCTTATTAGAATTATCTTTTGCATATACTGCAGCTATTTTTCCACCTATTGAATGACCAATTAAGGTACATGTTTTAATTTTTAATTTCTTTAATAATTTATCTAGATCGCTGGCTAAATCATCCATCGTAAAACTATCACTTTTTCCCATATTGGACCTGTAATGTCCACGTATCTCGTAAGCAATTATTCTATAATTTCCAGAACGTAAAATAAGAGAGATTTCTTCTTCCCAAATCTTGATGTTTCCTCCTAGAGGATGAATCAGAACGATTGGATAAGATTTTTCATCTCCATATGTTTCATAGTACATCTTTAAATCATTATCCAAAGAAATGTATGGCACATAGACAATAAGTATTCTTTACTAATATGAATTAGATATATCATATTCATTAGTAATTTTATTGCAAAATTTTTTTCATTTTATTATAATTTGCGAGGAGATATTTCAAAAACAATATACACACAACTTTATAGTTAATAGTTTTTCAATACTCGTATATTAAATTAATACTTATCAAGAAAAGATGTAAAATTTTCTTTCTCTATTAGGCTTCAAATCTAGCTGACCAGTCCATAAGATCCTCATTTCGAAAGACCAACCTAAAAATGAAAAAAAGCTATAAGTACTCTTCTACCTGTATAAAATAGAAACCAAGATATCGAAATACTAGACCTAGCCTAATATATTATTTAAATTGTGTTTGGTGATTTATTATTATGACTCGCCAAATTATACCACGTAGTCAAATAAAGTAATAAATTTATTTTTTATCTACTTCATATAAATGGCAATGTATATTAATACTAATTTTTTGTATAACAAATCTCATATACTTGTTTAATATATATAATATTATGGTATTAATTCAAGACTATGATAAGTTCTGTTTTTACCTACTTACAGTTTTCATGTCATCTGTGATATTTGCATTAGTATTGATATTAATTTTCGCCCCCTATAACAATTATCATATCTGGACTACAGATATTTCGATTCTACCATTTTTGGATATTCTAGACAGAATAATAGTTTAAATGCTATGCATTCAAAGTTTTATTTGAAAAGTATAGTTAAAAAGTAAATTTTAAATTTTTCACTACCTGTTTTATTATAATTTAGTCTATTAGTCCAATAAATAAAATCTTTAATCTTTTTTATTAAACTGTAATGCTTTTTGTGTCATAATAAAATATATTATAATCAATATAATCTATCCTACTGACAAAAAATAAATTAGAATTTATTTAACAATGATTCACTAAATTTGACAAATATTAGAAACTCTACAAAATGCAGAATTCTACTCTTGACTAGCTTCCTCAATATGTAGATGAACCCTACTATTGACATTTATTATTTGATGCATCCGTAACAGATTTAAAGAATAATAATTCTTCAATGATTACTTGAGCTTATATAATTACGAACAAAATGTTTCATTGATACCAATTTTTAATATTCAATACTCAAAATTGGGTAGCATTTTAATATTGAAATATAAATTTTGTTATTTCTAAAGTTATCGAAAAACATGTTTATAGAAAGTTACTTGGTACTTAAAATTATAACACATGTCAGTATTTATATTCTCAGTAAAAAGTAACTATTGAATTATATAATAATTATTATCTAATAAAATTATATATTAGATGTTACTGAATGATTGTTCGAATTCTAAATATAATTAGAATCGTTAGTAATCAACATGCATAAGTCAGCAATTACGATCGGACTTTTTTTGATGGCTTCGTTAATAATGTTATCAACAGTAGCAGCAATACCAATTGGTAACATGAATCTTTTTTCAAATGCAATGGCATCAGAAAAAAATTCAAATAAAAATGACAATTCTCAAAAATATGAAAGTTACTATTCTGACAATAATGATAAATACAGAGCAAATTATGAAGATAATTATTATTATCAGCAGCAAGATCAGCCACAACCAAGTTATGATAACGGATATAATGATAAAAAAATATCTTATAACAATAGTTATGAGGATATGAAAAAATATAGTACATATCCAACAAAAGATAATAAAATTGCATGTCAAACTGGTCACTTTGAAGGCTTCTTTGTTGAATCAGTAGAATTTTGTAAATTAAAAATTGCTCAAGGGCCGCAAGGGCCGCAAGGTCCGCAAGGTCTAGCTGGGCCAATTGGAGCAACAGGTCCAATAGGTCCCCAGGGAATTACACAACTTGTAAATGGTACAAATGTGTACCTAGTTACAAACACCACTTCAACAACAAATGTATCAGTTGTTAATCTAAATGCTCTGTGTCAACCTGGTGACTTCGTACTAAATGGAGGATATTCATACAATAATGCCACATTGACTCCATTTTCAGATATAGCAGAAAATCAACCTATAACTACCCCTTCAGGAGCAGGATGGCAAGTATCGGCTCAGTCATTTAGTGCGATAACACTCACGGTTAATGCATATTGCTTTAACAATTCACCATAACGACAATATCCATTTTAATTTTTTTTATTAATTCAATTATTCATATTTTAAAAAATCTAATTCCTCTGTCGAGTCTGCAAGAGTTTCAAACCTAAATTAGTCAGATTTCAACTCATGAATTTTACTACCTAATAGGGGTTGTAGAAAAACATTAAATATTGGCTTTTGCGTATGTCATGTTGACAAAAAAATTTGTTACGGGTTTCAAACCTAAATTAGTCAGATTTCAACTTATACGTCCTAATTTAATAAAAATGTTGCTGAAAATCGCCTAAAATTTATTAAATTATTTATTATGACAGTCACAATAATCATCACTATCACTTTTTACATAAATAGACACAATCACTATCCATTGTAGACGATTAACCGTCAATCACTATCATTTTATCTCATAACAGTTTCAAACGTTATTATCACTGTTTATACAATCACTATGATATTATCACTGTTTATACAATCACTATGACATTAAAAACATTAGACTAAACTAGATTTAGTGCTTCTCACCCCCTGAAGAAAATGTAAGTAAATTAAGTAGAAACTTCATGACATTTATGAATATCATAACATAATAATTAGTTTTAAAGGAATATTAATTATCATAGGTTTATATTTTTTCAAAAAGATTTGCTCCTATATATTTAATTGTTTTGTTGTTCTTTATACAAAATTATGAGAGTCTGTGTCATGAATACATTATCTCCTCAATGATTATTTACAAGTATTGATATCAAGATAGCAAAACTAAGGTTAAATTTATATACAAATATTATGTTATCATACATATGAGTAAAAACCCTAAAACGCATTTGAATTATAATAGTAAAAAACTGAATTCAATTGAAGATGCAGAAAAAGGATTAGTGCTCTCATCGTCTAATATACCATCTAAAAGTGAGGAGATTGTCACTAAGAGCGTGCTAAAAAACGAAGATGTCTATGATCTGCTGCGAAAAATACCTGCAGGAAAGGTTACCACTTATGGGGCTCTTGCAAAAGCACTTGGTAATCCTTCAGCATCAAGGATAATAGGTAGAATACTCGGTCAGAATCCAAATCCAATTAAGGTGCCTTGTCACAGGGTAGTCATGTCTGATGGCAAATTAGGCGGATATGCGTATGGGACTGCCAAAAAGAGAGAGTTACTTGAAAAAGAAGGCTTGTACTTTACCAATGGAATCATTAGCGATTTCAAAAATGTCAGAGTCTATCCTTCTCAAGCTCAACAGTGAAACAGAATGAAAATGTCCTTGACACCAATAAAGATAATTCTATGATTACAATTTACACACTGATAGGGTTGGGTTGTTGATGATTATGATTATGATTTATGATTGGGCTCTAAATCATTAATTTCTGGACAAGGACTAATGTATGCATCTTTGCATCTTTGAAACTACTATCTGGAGAAAATGCTTTATAAGGATGTCCACATTCAAAACAACTAAATATCTTTACCTTTGGTTCAATTGTTTTTCTTGTCATAATATGTCACTTTCCTTTTTTCTTTAAAACTTTACAAGAATTTTTATTCCTATTTTTTAATCTCAAAACATGAAATTATTCAATAAATAAAATAAAGTATATCTACACACAGTATATTTCAATTTTAACTTTATGACTTTTTTACCAACTAGGAGTCATGCTAAAAAGCTATAATTAGTACAATATTCTTAAGATTGGGAATAATTTATCTGTGATGTATATTGAATTGTCATAGTAAATAACAATGCAATGAAAATATACTGAAACCACAAAGAAAAATTTTAGTATAATATGTCAATTATACAATATTTGACATTACAAGTGCCGCTCTAGCTAATCAGGAATCTAAGTATACTAACAATGATGTTAAGATACTATGAATAAATTATTGATTATTAATGGACCCATCTAGTTGAAGTTCTTGTTGATGTTTCTTTTGTCTGCCTGCTCTATGAACTGAATAAAGAATACAAAATCCTAAAATCACTATATTCAATCCGATCAATCCGTCTATTATTACAGATAGTGGTATTGCTGAGATGATCCAAAGAAGACTAAATAAAACTATTATTATTCCAAAGAAATATCCTGTAATTTTAGTTACACATCCCATAATAGTAATGCCTAATCTTTGGATTTTAGGGTTTTAGTTCAATTTAGAAATTAATTTTAATATTAAATTCTACTAGTTATTTATTAATTAATCCCTAATTTATCTATTTTTTCAGGCATGTAAATTTGCAATATTTAACAACAATTCTTGTTAGTGTTGTTTATCATCAATAGCAATATAGTTTAACTCTAAGAATTCAACAGACAATCAAAAATAGTTTTGTAAGCAACTACAATATTGATTTTTGAAAAAGAAAAATATTTAATTTAATTGGATATAGTGATTCTTCTATAACAAACAGTTTTAATTTTGTTATAATAAATATACACTAATTTTTTTATAGCAATTTTGAAATTATCGTTTGACGTATTAATAATATAATGCAAATAGAAAAAACTAGTTCTTATGTTGAATGGTGTTATGATTCATCAACAAAGAAATTAAAAACAACTCAACCTTCTTCTCATCGTCATCCCAAAAATTACTATACTCTAAGATATTTCTTCAATACAAATGAGACCTTTTTCCATCTCTTTATGCATACAAAGGTTTATGATAAAATAACAAATGAGAATATAGAGAAACATGGAATATTATTGAGAAGTTGGAACCCTATAACCAAACGAGGACAACGTTATGTATTTAGAAAAGGAGAAGAAGGAGATGGTGACTTAAATCTACAAAGAATACATTTACCAAATACCAAAACAATTTTTGAATTTTCTACCGTGGATAATATTAATGAAGAGAGTTACTGCAAATTAGCAGAAGAGATAATTAAAGAATGTCCACATAAAGATATTGAATTAATTACCAATAATTTAATGTAATCAAACTATTATTGTTTCAACTCTGAAAAATAATTTTTCCTCACTTAATTTATTAAATTTAAGTTATTATAACCAATCAAAGTAACAAAATGCAACTGCTAATAAATGGAATAACTTACTGAACGGATCGTTTCATTCATTGTAGTAATTGGTTAACGCAGACACAGACATTATATTCTAGAATTTGATGGATGGATTGTCCTTATTGGATGAATTGGAAGTCACCATATTTGATTATAATATATTTTGTCAATATATTTTTAATAAATATTAATCAATGATATTACAACAACAATAAAATATGAAACAAGTTTCAAAATTACTAATTACAAATTTCTTCAGTTATTCTAACAATCGTATCCTTAGAGTACTGTCAAGTTTGAATAAAAAAAATTGGACTTAGAGGACTTTGGTTTGTTTACTTTAATGTGATTTGTGATTATGTTCGTCTAATTCTTCTACTGAAGCAAAAGATGCGCCGCACTGACAATTATATTTCTTTTCATTACTAGTATCGTCTGACATTATCTAATTTATTAATATGGAACAAATTATTTATAGGTTGAATAATTTGCCTTTGGTTACATTCAATATAGAATCGGTTGTTATTCTTGATCTTCTTAAATAGTATATCTCCCAAAATATTTTGATAAATGTGTCGAATAACAAAGATATAGTAACACCAGCAGAACAAGAATATGAAGAAAAATTTAAAATAGAAATTTCTACACAAAAAGGTTCTTCTATAAGGGTAGAAACATCTTCTTATAATAAACTAGATGATCTGATAGATAAAGCATTAAACACCTACACACGATTGACAAGCGAAGAATCAGGACAAGTAGAACAGCAACAACAATATCAATAAATAAAATATAAAAAAATAGTGATTTAGTTTATAGTGCTAAACCTTAACTATATTTAATATTTTTTATCTTTCATCATTTTATAGTCGTGACCGTATTTGTCATACTTTCCTTCACATTTCATTTTTTCATGATCATACCACGTAATTTCCTTCTTCATCAGAATTTCTCCATTGCCCGGATCTACTATGATTTTATATTTTTTCATATCTTCATCTACAACCATTATCTTGTAGACTAGATAGTTATGTGCATGAGTTAATTCTGCTTCCTTGACAGTAGAATTTAATCCAACACTTCCCTGTGCTGCTTTTATTGCATCTATCATGTTAACATTTATTTTTGCTTTGAATGCTTCTCCTATGATAGACTCTACTTCAATTGTTCCAGTCCAGTTGACCATAGGCTCGGATTGATTAGACATTGTCATTGTAACAGTTTCATTCTCCATTATTTCCGCCATTGGAAGATCTTCTGAACTCATTTGAGCAAATGCGTTTCCTATATTGTTATTTATGCCTATAATTCCTATTGCTAGAAGAGCAATTAAAGTTGTAGTTGCAAGAATTATTTTCATTAATGATAATAGGTTCTCCTTAATTTATAACAGTTGGGTATATATTCTATCTAGAGAATAATTGTTTTTACTATTTAATATTAAAAAGATCAATTATAAATTCATCTCTTGACATTCAAAAGAAAAATTACTTTTAAATTTCTTTTTTTAATATAAATTCTAAAACAAGTAATAGACTCAAATCCTTTTTCCTTCACGATGTTCACAGGATTTACATATTTTTTATAAAAAAATAAAACCTAACTGTTAACAATAATAAAAATAAGGCTTAAAGTTGTGCTAATATTTGTAATGATATTATTATAGATTGATTTAGATAAAAAGATTATTTTTAAATAAAAATCTTATTTCTATTATATTTTCCGAAATTCTATATTAATATAGTTATTAACTTTATTGCAATATTAACAGTGAAAATATAGATGGTAGAAAAAGAATTAATTGAACAAAAAATTGGTGAAGCAATTGGTTTAGAAAAAGCCGCACAAAAGGCTGTAGAGGAACTAAAATCAAAAGGATTGTTAAAAGCAGAACATGAAAAAAAACTAATGCCTATCAAAGAGCAAGCAAACAAACAACAGAGAGAAATGGAAGAATTAATTGAAGAAATTGCAGAAAACGAAGGATTTGATTTTGCGAATATTAATTCTGTTTCTGAAGAAACTTCCCAAAAAGCATCAAAAATTATGGAAACCTATTTAGGGGAAGAACCTGATACACAAGAGGCTTTAGAATTCTTATGCTTGGCCGAAGGTGCTGAAGTTACTCATTATGAAGTTCTTGCGTCTGTTGCAAAAGAAGTAAAAAGCAGGAAATTTGGAACTCAAGTTAGAAAGATATTGAAAGAAGAACAGAACCATTTAGAAGTATGTACAAAATTAGCAAAACAAAATATTACTAAAGAATAGCTTATCCATACGAAGAAGAATATTTATTTTTTCTTCATAATCTGCTTATTTTGGTTACAAATTGAAGGTGTAACTTCATAAATTTTTTTAAAATCAGGATTTACTTGGATATTATTCTTATTAGTTTAATAAAATTAGTAAATGATAAAAATGGATGGTGGTGAATGATTTGTTACATCTTTAAAGCAAGGAAATAAAATATAGCTATAGCATATTTTATAGATGCAAGAAAGAAATTGGAAAACTCATACACAACAAACAAAAAATAAATAGTTAATATTTATTATTGAAATGTATTATAAATATAATAAAATATAGAGAACATATTTAAATTTATTCTTTATCCTGAATCCTTTCACCTTCTATTGGCATAGAGATAATACAGTATATTCTTTTTCACTTTTCAGTTATATGTAATAGGTAAAATAAGTAGATAACATATAAATTTCTAGCTTGGTTACATAAAAGTAAATGCCTTTTTAGTAGGAATATTATCTATTTTGTACGAGAAATACAAACAGAGATATATATGAAAAGATAGTAATTTTATCAACCAATTTGTTTAAGGCCTTATAAATAAGGTATAACTACTATATTATTTAAACAAAAGGACAATATTGATAATTGTATAGTAAAAAAATAGATGCTTATACATACTACTAATTTTTATATATTTTAGAATATATTCTCTATATACAATAGTGAACTATCATAAGTATGAGAGATAATTATGGTGGGGTTTTAAAGTCAGAAAGTATTATTAAAAAAGAAGCAAGAGGCATTGATAATACAGATCTTGGTAAAATCAAAGAAATTACATCTGACTGTATAATAACACAGAAAGATACTGTAAACAATGACAAATTTATCATTCCAAAGGATTTACTAGAACGATTTCATGAAGACAATATATTATTTCAAGTAACGGAAGAAGAAACAGAAACATATAAGAAGACCGATTAGATCTTTTTCTATTTTATAAAAATCAATCAATTTTTACATCTTATATAATGTAGTCAGGTTGATAATATTCTTTTACATGACCTTGAAAAGGTAATTTAAAAAATTAAAGTCATAAATTACCAATAATTCTATAAATTTGATAAAAAATCAAAAAATAAGATCAATCAAAAGAAAATGCAAAACAAAAAAGAATATTTTAGCAAAAGTTGCAAGATCATTCACCTGTGTAAGAATAATTTCTTTATATATTCAATTCAGTTTTTTTACCGCTTCCAATATCATAAACTTCATAAGCATCATAAACAAATATTTTGCCATCAGATACAGAACCAGTTGTTAATTTATTTAATAATTCTTCAACTAATTTTTTAACTAAAGCATCTTCAACAAGTGCTTCAATTTTGGTTCTTCCTCCATATTTTGGAGTATACATAATATTAGTTCTTCCGACAGGTACAGATGTAAATTCAGTTTTTTCTCTACTACCATTTATTTGATAAAAAGACATTTCATCTCTGATACCAAATTCATTCAAGATACGATTTGCATTATCAATACGTTCATGAGGAATAATAATCTCAATTTTTTTCATTGTTTATACAAATGCATTATTTTATAATACAATTTTAGAAGGTAAGCTATAACCAACAATAAAAATACTATTACTATATCTTACTATATTTTCTTAAATTTAGATAGCTTTTCATCACTTTACTTCTAATCAATGATTTATTATCTAAAATTTGAGAATACCTCATATATTTACCTCCTAACAGTTATTATTTAATAGTAGATGAATTTAATATATGAATAATAAAAATATCTAAAAGAAATTATAATGTATCAATCGTTTTTAGACTTAATTTAAACACAATTACTAATCTAATAGTCATTTAGATATGACTTGGGAAGAGAAAAATTTCATTATCTAGCTATTAATCTCAATAAGGAATATGAGTATGTGTATTCAAATAAATACATTTATCACTATCTACCCTTCTATTTCTACTGGAAAAATATTCCAAAAAACTATTGTTATACTCTGTACTCGAATAATTATAATTCAATATAAAAAAGTTAAACCAAGAAGTAAAATAAATTAAAGTTTAATGGGTTTTACAAGTATATTCTTAAAACTCTTAGATAGATATGCCTTTTTTAATTATTTTTATTATTAGATAATTCAATAACATTAAATTTAATAAAAAGAATATTGTAGTAACAACCATGTTAAATAAAATAGAAGGAATTACATTGTTAGTTTCAGATATAAAAAGATCGATAGAATTTTATCGTGATATTCTCGGTTTGAGAGTAAACAAAGAAAGTGAAAATAAAATAGAATTTTCGCGAAAAGATTCTACCAATACTAAACTTATACTAGAATTAGATAATTCAAAATCAAATCAAAATAACAAGAATTCTGTAATCATAACCTTTTCTGTGAGTGATTTAAATACACTATATAATAATTTAACTGAGAAGAAAGTTAATTTTCATAAAAAATTGTCAGACGACGAATCGGGAAAAAATACAATTATACTAGATCCTGATGGATATTTAATCTCTCTGACGGAACCTACTTCAGATGAGTTTGCACAAATTCCCTATTATCATGGGTTTGCTCCAGCTTAACCCTTTATTTATTAAGATATATCTAGTATCTTACTACTATTACATAATGATTTAGATAGTTTGGATAAAAATTATATCTTATTGTAATATTATTGTAGTAATGAAATAAACAAAGGGCCCTCTATTCAAATTAGAATAATATGTGGTAATTATTAAGTGAAAATATGATATAAAATGGTATAAAGATCGAGAAAGATATAATAACAAATATTATTACCATATGATTTACGGTGGAACTAACCAACTCTATAAATTAAAGGTTATTTTGGTATAACTAATTTAATAATTTAATAATTAGTATTGTTATAAAATTTTTTTTGATAATGTTTATTTTTTTTATTTTAACAAAAGCTACCAGACCTTAATCATCATCTAACAATTTTATATGCAATATAAATTTGATAAATAGATTAAATACTTTTATCAAAATATTTTCACTCTCAAAATATTAGCATTAGAATTAATCATGTCATTATATTCTTATTTAAGTTCCTAGCTCTATCTTATACAATTTATAAATACTATACCGAATCTCCCTAAATTTATTGTTATTATATATATTTTTTTAATGTATTCTCAATTAAATTACTTTTTCTTATATTATTATCTTTTAGTGTAATATAATATTATATTATTTACATTTTTGTACTTTTATATAGATTAAAAAGATTATAATATAAGAAAATCTCTTTAATTATACTCTATTAATTATTAAATATCTTTTATAATTGTATATAAATATAAATAAATTGATAATATAGAATATAAAATGTATAATATATTAAAAATAACTATTGTAACTTTTCTAGCGATATTAATATCAAATATTTTTACAATAGAATTTGCTAATTCTCAGTCTATGTCTATGGAAGGAACATCCGGTAATGATAAAATTACTGGTAGAGAAGGAAATGACAAGATTGAAGGAATGGAAGGAAATGATGTATTAGACGGGTGGTTTGGTGATGATGAGATAGAAGGAGGGGAAGGAAATGATAACTTAAAGGGTGGTAAAGGTGATGATAAGTTGTACGGAGATGAAGGTAATGATATTCTAAAAGGTTATCTAGGAAATGATTCATTAGTAGGCGGAGAAGGTAATGATAAATTAGAGGGTGGTAAAGGTGCAGATATACTAGAGGGTGGTGAAGGTGGAGATAGTTTTATTTGTGATTCTGAGGATGTAATAATAGACTTCAATCATCAAGAGGGAGATTCAATAGACGGGTCTTGCAGATATGATTATATTCCTAAACAACTATAGTGATTTTCTAATGCATAGGAAATTTATTTCTTATACATCTACAAAATAATAAATAATAAAATCCAACTTTATATACACAATAACCTTAGTCTTTTATATTTTCACTTTAATTCATGAAAAATATAACAACTATCTCTTCTTCTTATAGTATTGTTGATTATTGATAATATACCTCTGCCTCATAGAAATCTGATATTGGAACTATTTTTTGATAAGATTTTCTTTTGACCTTTTGGCTATTATTTCTTGTTTCTGAATTAGGAAATGCTATCATTAAATAATGAGAGCCAAGATCAGATATTTGTTTATTTTTAGTATGGAGATCATGTATTGACCAAAATAATCTCTAGTAATTTTTTCAAAAACTTTCTTTAACATACCGGAAACATCATGTGGCAAATGTAGAAGTTTCATAAATATTTTCTCAGATAGTTTAAAATGATATTCTTTTGGCTAATTTTTGTCAAATTGTATCCAAATTTCTTGCTAATTACTATCTATTTAACCAAAATAATGTTATTAGCTAAAAATAATTGCTGTTTTATGTTTTTTTAATTTTATTTGTGTCTATGATAATTTAGATTTTTTTATTTTTTCCTAAAAAAAATTAGCATTAACATTAAATAAAATTAAAATAAGTAATATTGTATGAGCGATAGCAATATACCTTCTAATATTACATCTATTACTGATTTTCCTTTTTTAGATATTCCTGCATCACTTGTTGAAGAAATGTTATCAAAAACAACTCAAATAAGTAATGATCTAGTTAATTCCCTTGATACAATTAGGAAAAAACGACATTATTTTCGTTCACAATTGGATAGATCCGAAATTTTAGGAAAAGATACTGAAATAACTTCTCACAAGATCTTAAATTCTTGTGGTATAGATGGAGCGTTTGCAATTGAACGTCTCTTAGGAACAGATCTCATAGCTATAGCTACTGTTGGGGTAGAAGGTTTAATGCCTTCTTTTCAAAAAGGAAAATGGGATTCTCCTAATCATAACGTCTTCATAAATCCTGAACGACATGATCCTGAAAATATGATTGCAGCTAGAGGATTAATGATAGAAATGGAGATAAACCTTGCAGCAAATGCACCGTATGATTTAATCTTTTTGGACGGATCTCTTACTACTGGACTTATTCATATGTATAAAGCTATAGATTTTATTGAAAAACGAAAAAGCGTTACAGCAAATCAAATACGTGATAACTATAAGAATTTCTTAATATCTTATAAAAAAATTTTAGAATCAAAAGATAATAAAAGGCAATGGATAGGAATTCCTAAATATACTTCCAGAAATGATATTGGAGATATTTATGATTGGCCTACAGATTATGACGATAGAGCTATTCTAACTTTAATTTTAAATGAAGGAGAATATACACTTCCAAAACCCTTTGCATTAAAAGAAAATTGGCATAAGAAACTTCCTACTATTGATAATGGTAAAGATGATTATGAATTGGAAGATTTAATGGGTGGAGTTATTGATGAGATTAAAGGATTACATGTTATATATTATAAGCCTTACAAATGGTCTCCTGCTATTAGAATTGAGATTTCATCTTCAGTAGCAAAAGATAGCAATAGATTTTACGCATTACTTCAGTCAATCAAAAGTCAATGTTCAATTCCCTCAATTATGGAGCCTTATCCTCTTTATCTTGCCGATCGCATGGTTAAACATATTGCACCTGCTATTCCTGCATACAAACAGGTATTGACAAGGAGCATGACCGAATTTGAAAAAAATGATGAAAGCATATCAGATATCATTTTTATTATGCATTCATATAGAACAGAAAGTGGAATGTGATAGATATGATTTCGCATAATATAAACAATAACGATAATAATAAAATTAAAAATAATGATTCATATTTGAATTGTGATATAAAATTAAATCAACTTTTATCCAATACCGAACCAATAGGTACTATAGGATCTCCCTCATCGACTAGTGAAATAAGTTTAAATATATTACAAAGTGCTGTAACTAAAAAATTAATAGGAGAGCTTGTAATTTTTAGATATATACAAGAATCTAAATCCCATTATTCTTTAGGACAAATTACAGAGATAGAACTCAAAAATGTACTCTTAGAAGATCCTACTATAAAGTCTGTTGCTAGACAAAGAGGCTTAGTAAACCCTATAAGTGGAATTCAAGATACGCATGTAGGAAAACTGTTATGTAGTGCAGTATTTAGCAATAACGACGAGGAGAATTTTTTTGATACCAGTTTATTAGGGACTGTACCTGCTACAGGAACATATATACATGTAACAAATGATAATATACTAAATTCATTACTCGAAAAACATTTAGACAAAATCTTTTATTTAGGGTATGTATATGGATCACAAACTAAATTACCGATGTGGTTTAAACATTTTGGATATGGAATTGAAGGTGCAGGGGAAGCATATCATTTAGGTATATTTGGTACAACCGGTTCTGGTAAGTCAACTTTAGCAAAGATGATTCTAATGGCATATGCCAAATATCCTGAAATGGGTCTTTTTGTATTTGATCCAGTAGGTGAATTTTCTAAAGATGCAATGGTTGATAATGCTACTAATGGATTGAATTATCAATCAAAAAATAATGGCTTTAGTTTAAATATTAAAGAAATATTAAATTCATTAGAAAAGAAATTTGAAATAGTAAATATAAGAAACTTAATCTTAGATAGGTGGGAGTTATTCGAAGAAATCTTATATGAATCTTCATTTTTTCCAAACCTGTCCATTAAAGGAGAAAATAAACGTGATGCAGTTAATGTTTTAATAAATGAAATAAAAAATAGGTTACACATAAGTCTAACCAATCTTATTGAATTGGAATCATTCCAACAAGTACTTAATATATTGCGAAATCCTAATATTCAACTATTAATATATTCTACTGCTGAACCAAGAGCAAGACTAAATACAGTTCTTTCAGAAGTCGATGAAAATTATTTATATGAAAGATTTTGGAAGCCCATTTGTCAACTATTTCATTATAGACCAGGAGCACAAACTGTAGACTCTCTACTAAAAAGATTTACAAATGATGAAAAACCTTTAGTTATAGTAGATCTATCATTACAAAGTGCTCATCATCTAAAACTAGATTATTGGAATGAAACTATACAAGCATTAATTCTTAAAAGAATTTTGTATGGTTTGATAAATTTAGGAGAAAAAAGTTGGGAACAAAATACTTCACTAAATACTTTAGTTGTACTTGATGAAGCTCATAGATTTGCAAGAAGAGAAAAATATGAAAATTCTGACCTTGAAAATCTAAGACTTACTCTCTTGGACGCAGTGAGAACAACTAGAAAATATGGATTAGGATGGATGTTTATAAGTACCTCAATTTCAAGTGTACACAAAGATATTCTTCAACAATTAAGAATAATGTTCTGTGGTTTTGGTTTATCAATAGGAAGTGATTTAGCTACTCTAAGAGAATTAGTATCTGATAATAATGCACTTAAATTATATCAATCATTTACTGATCCTGCAACTTCATTTAGTACTAAATCAAGAAAATATTCTTTTATGAGCCAAGGACCAGTATCTCCTCTTTCTTTTGCTGGTACTCCCCTTTTTTTAAATGTCTTTAATTCATCAGAGACATTTGTAAAAGAAAATAAATTACTTTCATATACAAGAAAGAGTATATCTAATAGTTTAACTTATACTCAGGATAATTATGATTTTTAATTGTTATATTAACTTCATTTGTAATTTTATTATTTCATTATTTAAAATTAAATTTTGCTAAAATGAGAATAATTCATATTTCTGATACTCATCTTGGAAAAAGGCCAAAAAGAACAAGAGCTTCAATTATTAATCAAGAGATAAAACCAATAGAAGATGATTTTTATAACTCTTGGAGAAGATTTATAGAGGAAATAATAAATCTTGATAAAGATGAAAAACCTGATATCATAATTCATAGCGGAGATTTTTTTGACACTCCGTCAGGGACTGATCCTTCACCACCGCCAGAATTTGCAAGAAAAGTAGCTGCAGAGGCATTCAAAAAATTATATGAAAATAATATTCCAATTGTTATAATTGATGGAAATCATGGTCGTTATATGCAATATAGAATTTCACCATTAACTGAATACACAATTTTGTTTGATAATGTATATCTTTTTACGTATTTTGATATAAGAGATAGTATAAGAAATCAACAACCTTTATTCAAAGACTTCCCATCTTTGAATTTAAGAATTCATGCACATCCATCATTAGAATCCAATGACTTACCACAATTATTATTAAAATATGAAGAATGGGTCTACATACAAAACAATAATATTAATCCTGATATGATAAACGTATTTTTAGCTCATGGAATGATAGAAAATCATACGTTAAACAGCAATTTTTTGATCGGAGATTATGATTATATTGCACTTGGAGATAATCATAAGATGCAACAAATCAATGATAATGCATGGTATGCTGGATCGACAGAATTGTGGAGTTTTAATGAAGAAACTTATCAAAAGGGTTATTTGATTATAGATATTGATGATTCTTCTTCTTCTTCTAAATCTAAAATTAAAGTGATTCAAAAACTTTTACCTCAACAGAGAAAAATAGTAAGTGATCACGTAGAAATTTATTCAGATGATAATAATTCTAAAATTATCGATCGTATTAAAAAGGTATTTGAGAAAAATGAACTTAATACACCTTATAATTATCAAACCGCTGCTAGAGTTAAAATAACTATACAAGGTAATAGAAGTTATGGTTCATTTTATAATATCAATGAAATATCATCTTATCTAAATAAAATAACATTAAATAGCAATGAGTATAACATTGTAGAATTTATTCTAGAAACACCTAAATATTATGATGATACTGTTATCAAACAAATTAAACAAAATGATACATTTATAGAATATTTAATAGAAGATCCAGAGAAAGAATTTAAAAACTATATTACATCTACTAGAAAGGAAGATCTAAAAAAAAATAATTTAGATTCAAACATGCTCGCGAAACTTTTCTTTGAATCATTAAAGAATCAGTAGTGATATTATGAAAATTTTGAAAATAGAATCAAAAAATTTTAAACCATTTGATAATATTTCTATACCATGTGAGGGGTATCTTGGAGAAGGATTCTTTATTATCAAAGGAAAAAATTCAATGGGTAAAACAAGTATAATAGAATCTATTCTATGGGGCCTACTTGGTGAACATCTGATGGCAGAAAAAGATAGAAAATCTATAATTAAAACTGGAGAATCTAAATGTGAAGTAGCTATAACATTTGAAATCAGTGATATTCTATATAGAGTAATAAGAACAATTGAAGTTATTAGAAAAAGAAAGTCATTGCAGGACCCTCAAAATGAATTGGTGAAATCTTCTGCATTGCTATTTAAAAAAGAAAAAAATGAAGATAAATTCATTCAGCTTTGTAGAGGTCCAAATATCGTTAATCAAGAAATTGAATCACTTTTAGGAGTATATCCAGAAGTAATTGAAAAAACTGTATATATTAGACAAAAAGAAGTAGATAAACTTGCACTCGCAGATCCAAGTGAATTAAGAGAACTAATCAAGAACTTATTTGGATTAAATGATTTTGACGACCATATAAAAAAATACTTAAAGAATCAAATTAATAGTATTAATGAAGAAATCAAAGATTTAAAAATACAAATTGGAAGTTTATTAACAGAACAAAATGAATTGGAAAAGCAAAAACAAATTTTAGAAGAAAAAAAAGAAAAACTTGAACTAAAATTGCAAGAAATAAAGAAGGATAAAAATACTTTAATTAGTTATCCCTCTCAAGAGAAATTAAATAAAATTAAGGTAATTATAGAAAATATAGAGAAATATAAAAAGGATTTAGATTATAGAGAAAAAATATATAATTATAAAAAAGAAAATACACTAGTACAAGAAAAAAGAATAAAAGATTTTCAAGATAAAATATTTCTCTTAAATTCAAAAATTTTAAAGCTTTCAAAAGAACTACAAGAATATCCACCAAAAGATAGTATAAGAAAAGCTAGTGATATATTAAAAGAAATAGATAATGATGAAAAACAAATAAGAAATTTGATATCAAAATCAAATCAAAAGTTAAATATAGATATTCAAAATTTATCAATAAATAATGTAGAAGAACTTAAAAAAGTTAAAGAAAAAAATCAAATTGAATTAGAAAAGACTGATAAAGAAAGAATTTCAATATCTACTATAATAGAGGAACATAAAAAACTTCTTACGTCCAATCAGCTATTATATGAAATTCAGAACAATAGCATTCAATATATACAAGATAGAGATAAATGCCCAATATGTAGTAGTAAGATTAACGATAAAAATACATTAATATTTGATCTCAAACGAGCAAGAGAAAATATATTTAATAAAGAAAATTCATTTAAAAAAGAGATAAATCAATTAGAAAAAAAATTAAAGAAAATAGAGATAGAACTTGATGAAAAAAAAGGAGTAAGACAATTAATAGAAGTTATAGTTACCATAGTAAATGGATTAATAGAAAAACGTTTCAATTTTTATGATGAGTTAAATTCTATTTCAGAAGTATATAAGAAATACGATGAACTAAATAATTTAAATTTAAGAATGATTGATGATCTTATTTCATCAATATTAGAGATAGAAAATAATATTTTTTCATCAAAAGAACTTATAAAAAATTTTAAAGAAAGGATAGAATCTGAAAAAATTAAGCTTGAAAAAATGAAGAAAGAAATAAATATATTCAATAAAGAGAAAAATGACATTTTATTAAAACTTCAGTCAAATAAATTAAATTTACAAACATATTGTGATGATGTAAAAGTATCAAATATTCATAACTTATTAGAAAATTTTTATTGCCATAGTATTGATGAACTAATTTCAAAAAGACTTAATATTACAGTAAGAATTGAGGAAAAAGCTAAAACTATTGAAAATATTCAAGGGGACATTTCTTATCTGACCGAAGAAATTGAAATAAGACGAAAGAAAATAATCAGTTTAAGAGTTGCAGAAGATAAACTTAAAGAAAAAGAATATTTGTTAAAACATGTTCTATTTTTACTGGGAGAAGTAGATGGCTTTATTTCTAACGATATCGTTGAAGGAAGATTGTCTGATGTTTTAATGAAAAGTACTAATTTTTATCTAATACCTTTTACAGAAGGTAGATATGAAATCACCAATATATCATCTACAATGAGAAAAATAAAAGATAGAATATCTCATGGTTTAACTTTAACTTTGGTAGATAATAAAGATCACATAACAAAGAATAAAGAACAACTAAGTGGAGGGGATGAATCAGCTCTTGGTCTTGCACTCCGGATATCTATATCAAAGCTTATGTCGACTATCAGACCTTTCAAACATGTAGAAAAAAAAGTACCTATGATAAATTTTATTATAATGGATGAACCTATGACCAGCCTTGACGAATTTCGTAGAAATGTAATAATGAATATTTTGATGAAAGATCAGAGCTTTAAACAGATCTTTCTTATATCTCATGCTGAAATAAATGAAGAAGAGAATAATTATCATTCTATAGTAATTAATGATAATGAAAATTCTAAAAGAATGGTAGAATACTTTCATTAAAAAATTTTATTTTTTTTAAATTATATATACAAATTTGTTATTGTAAACTAATAGACTGAAAATTGACAATAAATGTATAAATTAAATGTCAATAAATGTCAATAATTGTAGTATGATATAAGAACAAAAAATGACCTATAAAGAGAAATCCCCTTTAAAAAATCATTGCAATTTACAGAATTTGATTATCTATTTCTTTTTTGAAAATTACATACAATATATTAAGGTTTAATTTATCCATTATGAAATTAAATATAAATGAAATTATACAAAAAATTAACAATAATTAATACTATATTAGGAATAACGGTATGTATCATAATTTTATTTATATACTTTTTTATAAATTCATTAATTGTTATACCTCTTTTAGGGCTTTTTTTAGGAGGTATTATTTTGCATGTTTTCATTGTATTACTTGTCAATTTAGCAGGAATAGTTTCTATATTCTATATTAAAAATACAAGAATCGTGGGAATAGCTTTAATTATTTATGGAACATTAGTATTAGCTACTGCTACCTTTTTCGGAATACCAGTCGGAATACCAGGATTTATTTTATTTGTTATCGCTGGTATATTAGCATTAAAAGAAAAACAAATAGTAAAAGAATCAAAATGATATCAAATATTAAAAGAGATGATTTTCTAACCTTGGTTATATAAATTAAAAATGAACGAGGAAAGGTAAAGTGGTTCAACAGCTATTAGAGATCAAGTAAATAGTCCTTTACAAAGAATACAAATGGCAACATGATAGTTCTATCTCACGTTAGATCTCATAACTAAATAGCCGAATATCATTCAAAGCAGCAGTAATTGGCTAGTGAAATTGCGGATGTGGTAGTAAATTCTCTATATATGAATTGATTTAATTTATTTATTAGTTTAATTAATCATGATATAATAGTTATAATAGTTTTTATTATGTCTTAAATTGCGTTTACCAATTTAATAATATTTGTATAAAATAAAAAATTATACATCTAGATAGTATTCTAAATGGTTATTATAATTAATAAACATTGAAATAATAGATTATAATCATTATCAAAAATACTTCATGAAATTTACAAAACCTTCTATTATTTATTTTCTCCTTGTCTTTGTACCTATTTCAGTTGTTTTAGATTTAGTTCATGCTGATCATATTATTATATTTATTATTGCAGTAATAGCATTAATACCACTCGCAAAACTCATAGGTGATTCAACAGAGCATCTTTCTACACATTATGGATCTACTTTAGGATCTCTTTTAAATGTCACCTTTGGCAATGCAGCAGAAATAATAATTGCAGTAGTAGCTATTAATGCTGGTCTAATAGACCTTGTAAAAGCATCAATTACTGGTGCAATTCTTGGAAATATTATGCTTATTTTTGGTTTGAGTATGATTGCTGGGGGGATTCGTAAAAAGGAACAAATATTCAGTCGTGAAAATGCAGGACTTCAATCAACTATGATTTTCTTAGCTATAATTGGATTGGCAATTCCCACTGTCTTATCAAGTACTATTCTAAAACCTACTGAAATTGAAAACCAACTTAAAATACAATTTTTAAGTGACGCCTTAGCAATTATATTGTTATCGGTATACATAGCAGGAATTGTATTTACATTTTTTACTCATAAACACTTATTTGTTTCTCCACAAATGGTAGAAGAAAATAACAATCACAATATTGCCGCCACCACCACCAAACATTGGGATAAAAAAAGAGCATTCTTTATGCTAGCTATTAGTATGGTTGGAGTTGTAGTCATAAGTGAAATTTTGGTTGGATCTGTAGAAGAAACTAGTAAACAGTTTGGTTTTGGAGAAATGTTTGTTGGAGCTATTATAATTGGAATAGTTGGTAATGCTGCAGAACATAGTAGTGCTATTATTCTTGCGAGAAAAGGTAAAATGGATTTATCTATCGGAATAGCAGCTGGTTCAGGAACTCAAATAGCACTTTTTGTTGTACCACTCTTGGTAATATTTGGAATAATTTTAAATCAGCCATTTACATTAGAATTTACAATTTACGAATTAGTTACATTATTTCTTGCAGCTATTATTCTTAATTTGATTGCACATGATGGTAGAAGTAATTGGTTTGAAGGAGTAATGCTCACGGCAGTATATATCATTATTGCTATGGGATTCTATTTTATTGGATGATGATAATGAATTCAAATAACAACAATTTCCTTTTACATGTATCCAAAAAATAATATTCCAAAAATAATCCTATAATAATAATATTGTAGATAAGGTTATACGTATCTTTTTATTTTTCAATTAATCTGTATTCTAATAGCATTTAGCACAATTGAAATCATTGTAATGGACATTTATTTTTTCTAATATTTTTTAGATTTCGTCACTAGTAATATATTAAATACTTTACTATAGTAAATTTACCATTTTTATAATATTCTATCTTTTATGAGCAATCTCTGTTGTTGATGATCAAATACAAAAATAAAAAATTATCTTAGCAAGTCACATAGTGATTTAGGTAAGAATTGATAACATTGTGCAAGAAAATCATCTTCTTGTTTGGGTACAGGTTTTTTCTCGTATTGTTGTAATACGGAAGATTCTTCTGAGACTCTGGGACCTAACACTATCTCAACATCCTCTAATTGATTATTCTTTAAAATTTTCAATGTAACAGTATCTCCCACTTCTTTTTCTCTCTCTAGATAAGTTAGAATATCATCTATTTTTCTTACCTCTTTATCATCTATTGCTACTATTATATCACCATCAGAGTCTATTATTTCTCCCCTTTGATTGGATGTTATAGTTCCCTTCTGTAATTTACCTGATTTTGCGGCTGGACTACCTGGAGTAATATCAGTAATTAAAAAGCCTTTTGATTCATTCAATCCAAAAATTTTAGCCAATTGAGGAGTTATATCTATTCCAACTACACCAAGATAGGGATGAAGATATTTTCCTGATGATATAATTGATTGAACAACTTTCTTTACTGTATTAGAGGGTACGGCAAATCCTATTCCTGCATTAACACCAGTGTTAGAATATATTGCAGAATTGATTCCTATTACTTCACCTTTCAAATTTAATAATGGACCACCAGAATTACCAGGATTAATTGCAGCATCTGTCTGTATGATATCTGGAATATTAAAATTCATAGCGAATGGAGAAAATGGAGAATTGCTACCATCAGTTGATGGTAGCAATCTTCCTAGACCACTAACTACGCCTACTGTTAAAGATCCTGATAAGCCAAAAGGATTACCAATAGCTGCTACAGTATCCCCAACCCTAAGAGATGAAGAATTACCCAAAGGAATTGGACTAAGAACTATATCTATTGGATCTGAAAGTTTGAGAACAGCTAAATCACTGTAAGGATCATGACCAACTAATTTAGCCTGATATGAATTTCCATTTGAGAAAGTTACTAGATAATTATTATTTCCCTCGTTAAAAGCAACAACATGATAATTTGTTATTATATGACCATCTTGATCATAAAGAATGCCAGAACCTAAACCTTGCTGTGCATTAGAAAGAGGATCAATAATAGTTATTTGAACTACAGATTTAGACGTTTGTGAAAACAAATCTTGAATTTTTAGTTCATTAGACTTATTTTGTTCTAGTAAATTATCTGATATTTGACCTAATGCATAACCAGTATTGTTGTTATTAGAAGACAAGAATGTCAATAATATAAAAGATGACAAATATAAAATAACAGAAATTTTAATTAACATTTTTACTATTTAATTAATAAAGTGTAATATGAATTTAATCAATCTCACAATTTATATTAGAAAATCTATATTGTCAGAACCTGACTTGATGTTTTACTGCTCTTGATGATAAAGGTTAGTTGTTTTAGAAAGTCCTTACCAATTGATAAATTAATGTATTTTTTCGTCGTTTTGCTTATTGATATAGTATTTTAATGCATTGTTATCTTGAATACTGTTGAATCTTTCAGTGTATATATGTCTAGTACATATATATAATATAGAATAGAAAATTATTTTCTTCTAATGTAATAGTATTTAACCTGTCGATAAACATTCTATAACTCTTTCCTCATGTCGATTTATTGTAATAAGTAAAATGTGTTGCAATCCTGTAAGTATTAATTGACTTTTCTATGACAATATAATGTGCTGATTTTACATATTTTAATTGTTGTTTGTTCAACATTGAAAGTGAGAGTGGTCTATATGATGTGCTATATCACAGATATAATGTATTTAATATTTATATAAATAACAATTCTGAATTCCTATCTTGATTTAACTTTTAATGTATATGAAAATTTATAATTATTAACAACTTAATAAATTTTTAAATATAACATGTTTACTCTATTGTATGTATGTGCATTTGGGTTATATTATTATAATTTTATTTATTATTAGTATAACGGTAATCACTTCCTTGGGTATTACAGCTGAAGTATCTAATAATCATACATCTTTTAATGAAACTAATATACCTATGATCAATAAAACAGAACCCAAAAACTCTTCAGAAACATGTGTTATGCCCAAGTGTCCAAGTGAAAAGGTATGTATACAGGTATGTCCAGAATCTCTTCCTCCAGTTTAATATTGCTCTACAAGATTAAATGAGTTAATTTTATTTGTGCCTATATATAACAGAGGTTCATGAAAATTATCTTTATCTCCAACAAAATAACCGTGACCATTACCATCACACAAATCCGAAAAATTTGTGCCTGAAGTTATAAGATAACTTTTGACATCATTTGGAGATGCTTCTGGATGTAAACTTATGTACAATGCTGCTGCTCCAGCAACATGAGGAGCGGCCATACTTGTACCAGTTAATTTTGTATATGAATTTGATTTAAAAGTAGAATATATATCTACACCAGGTGCTGATATATCTACGACATCACCATAATTACTAAAACTTGCCAGCATGTCATCAGCACCATAGGGCGTTGATGGTCCCTTACCTCCACATTTTCCATCAGTATCGGCTATTGCAGATACGGTTATTACCTCCGGATTATTCGCTGGTGTAAAAGTTCCAGCATCTTTTCCTTCATTACCTGCAGCAACTACAATGGTAATACCCGCTTTTATTGAATTATTTATTGCAATGTCTAATGCGCCTGATTCACACTCACAACCTAAACTTAAAACTGCAACGTCAACTTGATTTTGATTTTGATTAATGTAGTCTAGTCCTTTTATTAGAGTAGAAATTTCTCCCATTCCTGAGCTTTCAAGTACTTTAATAGCCCATAATCTAGCTCCAGGAGCAATACCAACAATGCCAAAAGAATTATCTTTAGCAGCTGCAACTCCGGCAAGATGCGTACCGTGACCGTGGTCATCATCAGCATTAATTGTTCCTGGAATAAATGATCTTTCATGAAATACATTTAGATCAGCATGATCTAAATCTATTCCAGTGTCTAAAATTGCTATATCTGCATCAACAAAATTCGAGTTAATACCAATAGTGTTTAAACTTTCACCATCTACTCTATCTACACTTTCGGGTATAATTTGATTTTCAATATGTGTATCTATAAAAGCTGATATTTTCCTATCATTTCCCATATATTCTACCAATGGATTATTTTTCAATTGCTCTAAAACTTTTTCATTAGGAATCTTTATTGCTAATCCTTTTACTACATTATAGTAGACGTATAATAATTCAGTTCCTGTATCTTTCAATTCAGAATTATAAAATTCAACTGGATCTATCGAATTATTTTCTTCTTTATTATCTTGAAGATATATAATAAATTGATTAGGTATTATATTATTACTTTCTAAATAACGATTATCAATATTTTGATTATTATAAAAATAATTAAAAAGAAATTGTTTCTCAAAATTATCATCTGCGTATGTATTTCCGAACAGAGGAATAACTAAAAAGATTCCACATACAGTAATCATTACTAAAAAGTTCCTTCTAAAATTATACTGAAAATTCATTTTGCAATTAATAGACAAATTTAAGTTTTTATTTATTAATACTTTTAAATAATTTATTATATATAAAATGAATAGTAAAATAAATTTCTAATTCTTCTCTATTTTCTCTCTATTTTAAAATTAATAATAAAGTTATTAAAGATAACAATGTAAAAAATAAAAAATAAATTATAGTTGTATCTGAATTAAATTATAATAACAATGAAAACATCAGTAAAATTTGGATGATTTAAAGTTACTAAATGGAAAAATTTTTCTTCATTAATCATTTTGATGGAAGATGGTTCTACATAGTAATCCATAGTTTGAATAGATTCTAAAGATGATCTAATTTAGTAAATAAAACAACATGTAGAATTAAATAAAAAATAGACATGAAAATTGTGTGAATTATTTATATGTGATATAGTGTGATACAAATAACCAGATACAATATGGTATCATTTCGGGGAAAAGTAATAGAAAAAAAACTACTGAAGCAGCAGAAAATTTATGGATAAATTATTCAAACGATATCTAAGAAGAGAAAAGTATCCATATAGAACTCCAAATGAGATTAGAATAATAATCAAAATAAAACCAGAAAGAATTGATAGTTTTACAAATTATTATTACCGTTAGAGTTTCTATTTTTCATAGTTTAAGATAATTGTTATATATAATAATTATCGATTATTTAGATATCAGTATAGAAATTATAGTTGGAAGTAAATAACGGATATTTTTGTTATGATTTAAATAAGTAAGATTACTTAATTTTTTTATGGTAAATAGGATTTTGAATGTTCAAGATTTTTTCTTTTTTCCTAGTAAAACTGCCAGATACGAAGGACATTTTCTTACCTCATCATCCGATCCGATTCTTATAGAAATAACAAGAAAAATAAATGAATCTATTTCTGAAATTCCTAAATATCAATTATTGTTGAATGTTCAAAACTCAAAATCTTATGAAATTTCAGATTGCCGGATATATAGATTTGAAAATCGAAATTCTGAATCTACAATGTGTTATTTTTTCAGTAATGATATTGAAGAGATTGATTAGTATTATTATTGATTTCACACATTAAAATATTTTTTCACTTTTTCTCTATCATGTTAATAATCATTATTTTTATCTTGACATTATGAATTTATTATTGTATTTCATATATTAATTATGTATATATAAAAAATTTTAATAGCTTATAAAGATATATTAATTAATTATAGTTCAAGTATAATATTATTGCATTATTGGTTAGGATCATTTTGTAGAGTGATTAATAATAGTAAATTATATTTTCCGATAAATGTTGTAGCTATATCTGATATAATAAAACTAGAAAAAGATTTAGGAAATCAAATACCTAATAAATCTTGGATGCTATATTTGCTAGAATTATTTAATATTCAAAATTTTTCAGTTGAATTAAATCTCATATGTCAGTTTGATAATCAAAACTATTTTGAGGCAATTTTTTTGGGTATAAATAGATATAGATTTAAGGATGTTCTACCTGTAATTTATCATTCTTACCAGCGTATAATTCATCTAGACCGAAAAAATTACCAAATAAATTTTATATTAACAGATCAAACGATAAATAAATCAGAAACATTTAATCTTAATATTAAAGATACAAATTTTGATTATAAAATCTTAAATCAATTTACAGGAATTGAATGGTGGAATAAAACAGGCCATTTTCTTTATCCTATAAGATATCAAACAGAGATTTCTCAACTTATGTTCGGTTTAGTAGATAAAAATGATTCAGAGTCAATTACATTTTTCCCTCATAATGTACTAATTCCCAATAAAGATGGTTATAAGAATGAATATCCTATTACATTTCAAAATGTTAGATTAAATGATAATAACTGTATATGTTATACTATTAGTTGTGGCTTATGTAATAATGGATTAAGTTATTCTTAAATCTTATTTTCTTTAGATAACATAATATTATATAGTTCAAGAAAATTAATTATTATAGATTCATATCAGTTTGTTAGGAACATACTTTTATCTACTCTATTTATTAGTAAGTTAAAGATGCAATATTACAGACTAATCAAGACAATGTCATTATATTATTATAAATTTATATAGAGAACTTTTTTCATGTCTTTTAAAACTTAAATTAGAATCATGATTTAATTTATTTATAATAAATAGGAACTTATTCATTCGTATTTTACATCGTGAATTAAATATAATAAATGTAATATAAAAGTAAGAGTTATAAAATTTTAGAAATTGTGAATGAAGAATAAATTTTTCAATGAATAATCTTGAAGATATTTATTAAATTTATCTTTCAAATTGAATTGTAAGCATAAAATCAGATATTGCTATTATAATAGGTTTATTAAAAATTTCATTAAAAATTTTTTCTAATATTTTTTTGTGATAGAAAGACCAATTATATCCCAAATCATGTTTTAAGACATATATATGATGATCATTTTCTTGAAGGTGATTGAATTCTACAAAAGACCTTCTCATCCTAATCTCAAACCATGTTAAAAATGAATCTGGATCTGATTTCATTTTCATAAAATAAGCTATATCCTGAACTACATTTTTGCCAAAATTTGAAACTAAATCTGATATTTCTTCTTCATTCATCATATTAAATAGAGTTGTTATAACTGGTTTAGCCATAGGTATCATACCTACTTTGGGCTCATATGCATCCCATTCTACATATCTTTTTAAAATTTTATTAATCAAAGTATTTAGACTTATATCTTGAAGTTGTGATTCATTTTGTAATGATTTTATAATATCTTCATCTATTCTTAATGTAAAAGTACTTGTCTTTCTTTTGTCTTGAGCATTATGTTCATCCATGTTTGTAATATGGCGATTTTATTAAAGATAAATTTTTGTCTTTGTTGATATAATAAACAATTTCTATTAAAATTCTAATTATTCATAAAATTCTATTGAGATGATTCTACTATTATATTTTATTTCTACAGGATTTTTAGAATACTCATTTGATATTAATTCAAAAATAGTTTTGTGATAAAGAGACCAATTTTCTCCCATTCCATGCTTCATTATAAATGTATGTTTATTTTCTTCTACTGTGTGTACAATTTCAATAGATGAATCTTGTAGTCTCAGCTCGAACCAATTCAAAAACAAAACCCAATCTATTTTTTTGTTCATAAATAATAATATGTCTTCTAATTCATTTTTTCCTATCTTCATAGCTAAATCAATAATTTCTTGTGTACTTCTTTTTTCAAAAAGTTTCTCAACTAGTAACTTTGGAATGGGTATCATGCCTACTTTGGACTCATATGAACCCCATTCTACATATCTTTTTAAAATTTTATTAATAAAATTACTGACACTTATTTGATTATTTCCTCCTTCTTCCCTAATTTTCTCTAATATTTTGGTCTCTATTCGGAAAGTCAGTGGTTTTGTTCGTTTAGAGTCAACATTCATAACATACTTCAAATATACTTTGTCATTCCCTACATTTAAAAATTATTTCTTTTCTTTCATCAATCCCTTTTACTCAACAATTACATAATTTTGTATGTTTTTCTAACATGATTTTATTCATTTTTTCCTATTTTTATCGTCTTATAGGTTTTAATAAAAAATTTAAAAAATTTCAGAGGTAATAGAATACTAATTAATAAAGTCATAATTATACTTATACAATTTATTCTTACAATTCTCTATGTGGAATAACATAAAAATATCATTTTCTTTAATTGATACAAGAGCAAATATAATAAAAAAGTAATTGAAAACTATAGGATACCTAATGCTATAATTTATCTTATATTTGATTCATTTTCTTTAATTGCTTAAATATTATCTATGATATAAGAACAGGAATAAATGAAAGAAAGTAATACATGGATGGACTAAAAAACTGTCAAATCCAAAACTATAATGTCATAGTAAATCAAATAATCCTACACATACACATGATTGTATATCTGATAATATAATTATCAATCTGTGACCATTTAAAAATCAAATAATTAGTTCAACAATAAAATAACAAATAGATTGATGTTTATAATAAAATATGCATGCTGAAAAAAGCTATCCACATGAGACGAGAATTATATATAATATCTCAAAATGCTCCCATTATTCTAGAAAAAAGTGGTATCGTCAAATTAAAAAAGAAAATCCTCTATTCTATGTTTATCTTTTAACATTAACGAATGTTTAAATATTAACAATACTGAAATTTATTTTGAATCTATCTTGCTTAAGATATAATATTTATTTTTCCTATATCTTTTTCAAACTTTATTAAACCCAAACTAACAGTATTTTATATAATGTCCTCTTTTGGGGTTGATACGCTCGGTGGATTGACTGAAAAATTAAAACAATTAATTACTGATACTCAAAATGCGTATGAAACGCTTATTGATTCTACACAACGTTATAAACAAGGTAAAATGAATGAGAAAGAATATTTCTCAAGTATTGGAAAATATCTAATTGCGAGTTCTGCAATGAATTTTCTAGCTATCAAGGTCATATTAGAAATAAAATCCGCAATTGATAAAGGAAAGTTACTTAAAAATCCTACTGGCGGTATTGCAGACCCTAACTCGAATACGAGCTCTTCTGTAGGTTTTGGGATTGGCGGATTTGTTGGTGGTGGTGGTGGAGGTTCAGTTGGTGGTTTAGAAAATAGCCGTGTTCAAGGTAGTGGTAGTCAACAACAATATTCTTCATCATCAATAGAACCAACCCTTAAACCTGTTGATTTAGAAATAGAAAAACCATCTCAAGATATAACTACATCAGAAGTAGATTCATTAAAAGATAATAAAACATTTAAAAATTGTATAGTTTGTGGAGTCTTAATTCCAACAAAAGCAAAATTTTGTAGCAAATGTGGTAATTCGCAATAATTAAAAACAAGTTATAACCTTTTATTCATGATGAAAGTATTTGATGGTAAGTCAGCAGCAGAAGAATATATGTCTACTCATACTTTGACTTTTTCTACACCTGAAATGACACTTAAAAAATTTGCAGTATGGTTAGCGGAAATTGTTGAAAATAATGGTGAGGAAGTATCTCGAATTATACTTTATCTACAAACAAGAGACAAAGAAAATGAAGAGCAAAGCCAATCAGATGAGAAACCTATCAATTTTTCAGATCTTTTACCTGATATTGATGAAACTTTCAAACCCACAGGAGCAATAACTGATATGTTTAACAAAACAGAATCATCATTTTCTAAAAATATTGAATATTCTACAAAACCAGAATCAAAATTTTGTATTGAATGTGGTAATAAACTTAGAACTGATTCTAAATTCTGCACAAAATGTGGTGCGAAATTCTAAAATTTAAATACATAATAATAAGTAAAATTAAGCTTAGTTTTCATTAGCTATTTCTATTTTCCATAAATTCTTTTTCTTTTATTAATAAATAACACTCATTACAAATTGATTGAGAAATTAAAATTTAACGAATAGAATCTGACATTTTTACATTTTTGACAGATTTGCATATATCAATAATTTAAATTGAAAAATAACATATGTAATAAATATTGCATTTATTAGATCCTCTAATAATCTTCCTCAAATTCGTCAAATGTATCTTCTTCTACTTCATCTAAATCATCATCAAATTCTTCTCTTTCTTCTGCTGTTTTATAAGGTAAATCAGCTTCACCTGAAACTCCACAAACAGGGCATCTAAATTCTATGGTTTGTCCTTCCAGATCCAATAAAAATTCCTTGGAAAATATCTCATCACATTTTGAACAAACTAATGTAGCTTGAATATTGTCTTGAGTAAACTTATGAGACTGGACCCTAAAGTTCGCGTCAGCCATTCTTCTTACCTATAGAAAATTTACTTCATTATAAGCCTTTCATTATAAAAATATTATGTAAATATAAATAAAAAATAAACTTTTTGTTTTATTGTGATTAATATTTTAAGTATTTCTTATTTTTATAAATTAATTATATTATTTTGTCTAGTATAAATTAAATTAAGAATATTTTCTCTTATCCCTTTTTCTTCAAATACTCCTCTGTATGCTATAGTAATTATTGAATTATTATTTCTAACTCCTCTCATCTTCATACAAAGATGTTCTCCTTCAGCTATAACAATTACTCCGCTAACTCCTCTTTTAGATATTTCATTTGCTATTTCAGTTGTTAATCGTTCCTGAATTTGCATTCTTCTTGAGTATTTTTCAGCTAATCTAACTAATTTTGACAGTCCAAATACTTTGCCATTTGGAACATATGCAATATGAATTCTTCCATAGAAAGGAAGCATATGATGTTCACACATGCTATAAAATTGTATATCTCTAGCTATTATCGCATTAGTTTCTTCACTAAAACTAACATCTAATTCTGAATTCATTTTATATCCAGAGAAAATTTCTTCGTACATTTCAGCAATACGTTTTGGTGTTCCTATTAATCCTTCTCTATTAGGATTCTCTCCTAATTCGATCAACAGCTGTCTAATTAATTTCTCAATTTTATTTTTATTTATTGTTCCAGTTTTTTGTACTCTACTATTTGTCATCTTTTAGTTATCTTGCTCCTATTATCTTGTGCAACTGAGGAATTATACGAACTTCGTTATATATTGGATAAACAAGGTCATAAAACTGCAATAATCTATTCACAGTTGGTTCATTTATCGTAGACGTTGGCTGTATTATAAATCCTGCTAAGTCATCACATTTTATAGTATTAAAAATAACTTCTATCAATTCTCTGAATTCTTTAATAGATGTGGAATTAGATACTACAATTTTTATAAAAGTAATTTTTTTATTGTCTATTGCAGTTTTTAGACATTCTATTTCATTATTTAATAAATATCTATAATGTTTAATATCAACAGCATGTGAGTCCTTTGTCTTAAATTCTATCTTGCAGATATCAATATAAGAAATAATTTTATTGAATCTATCAACATCATAACAAGAAGATTCGATATATGTTCTTAAACCTAATTCTTCCTTAATGAATTTTGCTAAATCCTTTACTGCCTCATATTGAATTAACGGCTCTCCACCAGTAAAATTAATTTTATATGTATTATTTTGTAAATGATCTTTTATCATTTTTTTTACTTCATTGATTGAATAGGTATTTCCACTATTCATCGCCAAAGCATAACTAGTATCACACCAATAACACTTTAAATGACATCCTGCCATTCTAACAAACATTGTCTTAGTTCCAAATAACATTCCTTCTCCTTCTATACTTGTAAATATTTCACTTAATTGTATTTTCTTTTCACTTATTGGCATATTCTGTTTTGTCATCTATGCTAACCTTTCTAAAAGCTCTTCTTCTATTTATACACGATTCACAAATTCCACAATGTATTTTTTTACCATCTTTTGTATCTATACCATTTGAATAGCAGCTCCATGTTTCAAAAATTTTATGTCCCAATATTTCATAACCTATTCTTATTATTTTTGATTTATCTAATCCATCTAGAGCCGGTGACCATATACTAATCTTTTTTCTCAAACCTGAACTTATTCCATCAATATCTCCAAGATTCAAAGTTTTACTTATTGATTTTGTAAATTCTGGTCTACAATCAGGATAATTATAATCCCCTGTGTGTGCTCCGTATGCAATTATTTTTGCTCCTATATTCATTGCCCAAGCTGTAGCTATAGTAATGAAAATTGCATTTCTTATAGGAGCTATTATACTATACTTAAAATTTTTAGGAATTTTTTGTTTGTCATCGGTAAGAATATTAGTTTCGCCGTAAATATCTTTCATAAATGATATATCTACTATTTTGTGTTGTTTTGAATCTAAATATTTAGCAAATTTCTTTGCATATTCAATCTCTAAATTTGCTCTTTGACCATAACTAAAAGTAATGATGTATAGATCAAAATTTTGTTTTTTCAAATAAGCTGCAGTACAGACAGAATCAATTCCACCACTAACAATACATACTGCAGTAGAAAATGAAATCATTTTATTTTTTTTCGTTTTAAAGTTCATTATCAATACTAATCCTTTTTTATTTACAGAAAAAATGATAGAATTTCTTTCTAAGTTTGGGTCATTTTTTTTAGTTTAATATTAGATCCAATTTTACATAATTGTGCAAGAAACGCAGTTAATTGAATCTCGGAATGTGCCCCAACAGAAAGCCTATAATCATATTCAGCCATTATTGACATAACTTCATCAATATTCTTTATATCCAAATCTTTAATTTCTTGATAAGCATATTTGAAAAAGTCAGTATCAGATAATCCATAAGCATATAATAATTCTAAAAGTCTTATACGTGCATCATTAAATTTACCTAACAGTGCTAATCGTATTATTTCTCCTACTTTTGTTTTACCAGAAAGTCCAATTGCAGATGTTACATTTTTAATTGAAACTTGTCCATATCCTGAAGCTGTTTGAAGAATGTTTATTGAATGTCTCAAATCTCCTTCAGTATATCTGTAAATTTTTGATAATGCTTCTTCCTGAAAATCTACCTTTTCCTGATTACAAATCATTTTTAAATATTCTAATACATCATTCTCTTCAAATCTTGTGAAGTGAAATATTGCGCATCTACTTTGGATTGGCTCTATAATCTGAGAAAGATAATTACATATAATAATAAAGCGAGTAGTCTTAGAACTATCTTCAATTATTCTTCTTAAAGCAGTTTGTGCCTCTGATGTCATTTCATCTGCTTCATCAAGTATAATTATTCTATAAGGTTTCTCATCTTTACTGAAATATTCTCCTTTTTCATTGGTTCCACTTGGAAGTTTAATTACAGCTGCAAATTCTTTTACTCTTTCGCGGACCATTTTTATTCCTCTTTCATCAGAAGCATTGAGTTCAAGAGTATCTCTTTTCCATCCTTCTCCTAGTAATTCCATGGATACGCATAATGCTGTAGTAGTCTTACCCACACCTGCTGGCCCAGTAAATAATAGATGTGGTATTTCATCAGGTTTTTTTATTAAATTTTTAAGTGAAGTTATAATATCCTTCTGGTTAACTATTTGTTCAATTCTTTTAGGTCGATATTTCTCTACCCACATTAAATTTGAAAGTTTTGTATTTATAGTGTTTGAGGACATATGATTTGAGTACCTAATTTCTGTAGTTAATATCTTCTTTTCTCTTATTCTTTAGTGATATGGTAAAAAGATAATTTATTATACTAATTACTCAAATTTATTTTGTTAATAAGAATTATTAGTCTTGAATGAAATAATATCATAAATAGATTGGACCAAGTTATAATAGCTCATAATAATGATAATGTTGATCGTTACGATTATTTTAAAAAACAAATGGATTTTATTCAAAAATTTTATTCCATTAAATATTTAATGGAAGAAACACGAATAGCCTTTAAAAAAAATTTCTCTATTAATATTGAGGGACTTGATCTTGAAGCAAAAGAAGGAGAAATAGGTTCAATTCCTAGATGGTTAGCACAAATTTTAGAGGAAAATAATTCCATAGAAATTCAAGACACGGATGTTCTAATTTATATTTCAAGATCTTTAAATCGAGAAAGAATATCAAAACCTCATGATCTTTCAGGCATTGACCTAGATTTTTACATTCGTGCTAACGATTTTATCAAAAGATTAAAAGATAAAGAAAAAGAATCCATTGTGGTTTCTCTAAATTCATTTGTAACTTCTCGAATAGAAAAAATTGTTAAATTAGCAGCTGCGTCTGCCTTATCTGTTGACTTAGAAAAGAAACTTTCAGCTGAAGAGAAAGAACTTTACAATTTTATCCATAAGTCTTCTTCAGAATTTAAACAAAGGGCTGTAAATAGGTCTTGAGTGAACTTCAAAAAACTGAATCTGCATTGGTTAATGATTTAGAGGAATTCTTACGTGCTTTCAAAGATCGAACTGGAAATTACAAATATTTTGATAGGATTAATAACTTGATGGCGGCCAATTCTACCTCACTTGTTGTTGACTACATCGATTTTGATACTTTTAAGCCAGACTTGGCAAAACTAATTACTGACGAACCGGATGAAATGTTTGATGCATTCAATAGAGCAATATTTAATATTCTCTATGAAATCCATCCAGATTATGCGAATGAGACTCAAAATAACATAAAGGTCAGAATGGGCAATTATACAGTACAAAAAAGTTTACGTGAAATAAATGCAGAAGTGATCAATAAACTTGTTGGAGTTTCAGGAATGGTTGTTAGATCATCTGAAGTAAAACCATTAGCAAAAAAAATTGGTTATAGATGTCTTAATTGTGGTGAAATAACAGAAGCTCAATTGCGAGGATTAGTATTGAAAAAACCAATAAGATGTGGTAAATGTTCTGAAAAAGAGCTAGAAATGGATCCTGATACCAGTATTTTCATTGATTTTCAAATGGTAAGGTTACAAGAACTTCCAGAAGATCTTCCTGCTGGTCACTTGCCACATTATTTAGAAGTAACTATTATAGGAGATCTTGTAGATCAATGTAGACCAGGAGACAGGATCTTATTAACTGGAATTGTAAGAATAGAACAAGAACAATTATCACAACAAATCAAAACAAGTCTTTTTAGATTACGAATGGAAGGAAATAATATTGAATATCTTGGTGGAAGGACTGCAGATAAAGATAGTAGGACAATAGAACGTTTGGAAATCAGTAACGAAGATGAGAAACATATTGTTGCATTAGCACGTAAAAACGATGCATATGATATTCTAATTTCATCATATGCTCCTCATGTATATGGACATGAAGTAATTAAAGAAGTAATTTTATTATTAATAGTAGGATCAGTAACAAAAAGATTAGAAGATGGATCTTCTAGAAGAGGAGATATTAATGTTCTTTTAGTAGGTGATCCAGGTACAGCAAAATCGGAAATGTTAAAATTTGCTGCCAAAATTGCTCCAAGAGGATTATATACATCAGGAAGAGGTTCGACTGCTGCAGGTTTGACTGCCGCTGTGATAAGAGATAAATCGGGTATTATGATGTTGGAAGCAGGAGCAGTAGTACTAGGAGACCAAGGTTTAGTTTGTATAGATGAGTTTGACAAAATAAAACCAGAAGATCGTTCATCTTTGCATGAGGTTATGGAGCAGCAAACCTGTTCTGTGGCAAAAGGAGGAATAGTTGCTACATTAAATGCAAGAACTTCTATATTGGCAGCTGCAAATCCATTGTATGGCAAATATGATCCCTTTAAAAATATTACAGAAAATGTTAACTTACCAATACCATTATTAACAAGATTTGATATTATTTATGTAATTAGAGATATACCAGAAAAGGAAAAAGATCATCTTATTGCTAGTCACATATTAGAATTACATAGAGACTCGGAAAAGTCCGGACAATATCTTATTGCTATTGATCTATTTAGTAAATATCTTGCTTATTCAAAAACTATGGAACCTAAATTAACTGTTGAAGCTATAGATAAGATAAGAGATTATTATATGAAAATGAGAAATGTAGAATCAGAGGGTATGATTACTGTTACACCGAGGCAACTTGAAGGATTAGTCAGATTAGCAACCGCTCGTTCAAAATTATTATTAAAAGATTATGTAGATTCGGAAGATGCCGAACGTGCAATATATCTAATTCAAACTATGCTAGAAACGGCTGGAGTAGATGTTAATACTGGAAGAGTAGATCTTGGAGTTTTACATGGTAAACCTCAAAGTGAAATATCAAAATTAAAGCTATTCATGGAAGTTTTTAATGGTTTATCTGGGCAAGATAAAAATGATGTAGAAGAAAAAATTTTTATAAATGAACTTATTCAAACAGGAAGATTTTCAGAAGATGATGCCCAAAACTTTTTAAAGAAAGCAATGCAAAATGGACAAATATATGAACGACGTTCGGGCTTCTATGCAAAGGCATAAATAAATACTATTAATTATATTATTGCATATATATTGCTGTAAATAATATTATAAGATTTGGTTCTGTTGATTTATCAGTGTTTGATTTCCGTTGTTGATTTTCCGTTGGTGACCATCTATACCACTTTTTACCATCTAATGAAAAAGTTCCATTTGTATCGAATAGAATCTTATCATCATAACAAACATGGTTTTCTCTCTCTTCAGAAATTAAAAGAGTATTACAGTTACAACATCTAAAGAGATTATTGAGGGGCATTTTCTTGATTATTATTTTGTTGGTCGGATAGATTATTTTTATTAATTACTCTGTTTACCCTTAACATTAAATCCTCAAATAGTGGCTGTAATTCAAGAAACTTATCAATAGGAAATATCTTTTGTGAATCTAGAATAAATTTTGAAAGTTTTTCGTCGTATTTATACCAAGCCTCAATTGTTGCGTCATCATTTTTTCCGATTTCTGATATATCCATAGCAAAATCAGTCAATTGTTTTCTTCGTTGTATATGTGAAGCTAATGTAGATAAACTACGAGAGGGGATTCTGACTTCAAAATTTAATTTTATATTATCAGTTTCTGTATCAAATGTTTTTCCATCACTATCCGGATTCAGTTCTTCCTCATAAAATATTAATCGTGATGTTCCCTTAGTATATTGTAAAATTATTCCATCAGCATAATATGATTTATAATCTAAATCCTTAGATATGATACGTTCTTTTTCATTACTACTCATGTGTTTTTCACCTCAACTTTTGAATTATCTTTAACAGATTCTTTTAATGGTATATAGATTCCATCATCCTTTACTATCATTTGTAATCTTTGTCCTTTTCTAAGATTAAATCCATCTATTACAGGTTTTGGCATTACTATTACAGAACTATTACCTACTGAAGTAACAGTCACCGTATATTTAATTGGCATAATAAGTATTAGTATCAATTATATTTAAATATTAACCTAGAAACTAATTTAGATACTAATATAAAACATAATCTTTATATATATTAGTATTTATATTAGTATAGAGATTAGTACATGATAAACCAGTTAGTTGAAATCCGAATGAAAAGAGGTCAAGAAATCCTACAGCAAGGAGCTACTATTACCAAGATTGACGATTATTCATATACCATTAATTCTTTACCTTCTAATTCTATTTATGAAATTAATAATTTAGAAGATAAGATTTGTTTGTTCATGTCCTGATTTCAATATCGTGAAATAGAGTTATGCAAACATATTGCATGTTTACAGATTTGGCTTACTAAAACAGAAGAAAAACCGAAAGTATTTGCCGATGATGCTATCCAATGTGATGAATGCGGTTCTATTAGAATTATCAAGTATGGTTTTGACTGTGGTAAGCAAACTTACTATTGTAAAGACTGTCACAAAAAAAGTTTAGAGAACATTCTATATTAAGAAAGGAAAATTCACTCCCGAATTAATTACTCTATGTTTAGATTTGTATTTCTCTGGGTTATCATTGAGAAAAATATCTAGAAACATTGGTGACCATTTCAATGTTGATGTTAACTATTCTACAATCTATGATTGGATTCAAAGATATATACCGCAGATTTCAAACTATATCAACTCATTAGTTCCTAATCTATCAGAATCATGGCATATTGATGAACTATTTGTAAAGATGAAAGGCGGTCAAAAAAGAAAAGGTAATGCTAATGTTGCTTATCTATGGAACGTAATGGATAGGGAATCAAGGTTTTTGATTGCATCAAAACTATCAGAGAAAAGAGACACCAATGGAGCTATTCAAGCAATTAACCAAGCAATTCATAACAGTCATGGCAATTTACCACAAATAGTTTATACCGATGCTTTACGAGCTTATAGAGAAGGAATTAGCCAAACGCTAGGCTATAAAGTTGACCATATTGCTAAATGTGGAATTACCAAACCACATGCTAACAACAATCGAGTAGAAAGATTGAACGGAACATTAAGAGAAAGAGTAAAGGTTCAGAGAGGATGGAAGAATCATAAATCAGCTATTGCGGAAGGTCAACGAATATACTACAACTTTGTAAAACCACATCAGGCTTTAGATGGTAAAACACCAGCGGAAAAAGTTGGAATACAATAAAAACCTGCTAACACATTTTATGAATTATTGAGAAAATCGAAACACATTTAGCTTCCTTTTTTTAGTCATATCTACATTGGCAGAACCAAAGCGAATTGTTATCTGTAATAATTGCGGGGAAAAACTAGAGTATAAAAATAGTTATGCTAAAGAACATTGGGAAAAAAATCCTATGCATAATAGTTATACTATTAAGGATTTATAGAATCTTTAAATCTGACCCAATATGATTTATTTTCAGTATTACATTCTTTACAGGTGTAATTTGTCACTGCAAAATCTTTAGTATTTTGAGGTTCCATTATTACTGCATGAACATGGACATCATCAGGTGTTGCTTCTATAATCATCGAAAATGGATTTACTTAGTAGTTAATTAACTTTATAGTTTACCACCCAGAAATCAACAATCTTTTATTCTACCTTCTCTTGTCATAATGCACCTAACTCAAATCTGCTTAGGCATTATGTTAGTGGGTGTTGTCAGGCAATTCTAACACCCACTTTTCAAAACTATAATCTTTATATCTTTTATTGTTCTTACAATAAATTACACAAACCATATTCGAAAAAGAAGTTAACACAATGGGTGTTTTAATCAAGCAATTCTAACACCCATTTTTCAACACCCATTTTAAACACCCGTAGAATCAACACAACCAAATGTTATAGGAAAAATGTATAACTATTTAAGCAATATTTTGATGGATATAAAAATTATTTTCATATAATTCATTAATTTGTTTAAGTTCTTCTTCGTTTAGGTATAAACCATCTGACATTTCTGAAAATAATTCCAGTT
>JAICHH010000001.1 GCA_025922715.1 Nitrososphaeraceae archaeon | reverse complement strand
TTGAACAATGCTAGAATATTTATTGGATTCTATGCAGTTTGAAAATTGTTCTATATTGGGTATCTGGATATTTTTAGCAAATTGTTTTAGACTATCATTTGTTATCCATCCCGTTCCTTCTCCTTTCCAATTATTGTACAATTCAATATGATAATCCCAATACTTGCCTTGCTCGCCTGCACAATATGATGCTTCCGCTCCGATACTAGATCCTTTATCTGTTGGAATATCATTTACAATATAGTCTTTAAATATAAAATTAATTTTACCTGATTCAACAAAGTTTTTAATAATTTGTTCGCGTGTTTCATTATGGAATTTTACACAAAATGTGCATTGGTAATCTCCAAATTCAACCATTGTAATATTAGAAGAGTTTCCTAATATTGGGACAAAGTCAGCAACAGGTTTTAATAAAGAAGAAGAAAATTGATTTAATAACTCTTGCTCATTATAATAATTGAAAGAGGTAAGCATTCTTTCATAAATTGGCAAATTACGATAATAATCTGTATAATTTGAGGTTGATGAAATTAGATACAGATTTGTTCCTCGGATTATCCCAACATCTATGTTTTGAATCTTGTTTTTATTTTTATCTAGATATGAATATACAAGTTTGTTATTATTATCTTTGATATTCGAAAGGGGGCTTGATTCAATTAATTCAAAATCATCAAGGGTCCTAACAAATTCATCTAGTGTAGAATCTATTATAGATTTTATTGATAGAGAATCAGATGGAATAGGAGATACATTAATTTTTATTTTATCAATTGAATCACGATCAGGAGCAAATGTTACAGAATCAGTAGTTTCTGCAAATATCCAGTTCTCAGGATAATCTATTTTTAGAAATTTGTTTTCATAAGTAGTAAAATTTAGATTTACATCAGTAATTGAGGGTATTTTCCATTCTGCGCTAACATACTGTAAATATACAATCATGAGAAATGTACTTATAATGATGGCTGATACAAGGTTGTAATTTAACAATATCACATCAAAATATAATACCATATATTAAATTATAAAAACAGTTTTTGTTAAGTTTTTTGTCATTAAATCTTTATTAAAGAACTTAAATAAATATATCAATGAAGAAAATATATATACTAAATATTTAACAAATTTTAATTGATGAGGTAGAAAATAGATTAAGAGTTATTCAAACCAAAATAAAAGAACAATCTCAAATAATTCAATATATTATTCTAAATGGACAAAATTTTTCTATTTATATTACATTTGACAACAGTAACGTTTTTTATTCTATAAATATATTTTAAATATAAATAACATTCCCTGCTTTCCAGACGAATATATTAGAAATTTATTCTTAAACAAAAGTTATTATAATAAATCTTGATTTTGCTAACAAAAAAATAATCTTTAGTTTCCGAAACTTTATTATGAAATTTGAGTTTACATCTAATAATAAAAAAGGACATACTGTATAGGTTGGAGCATTGTATTGTAGAATCTCACAATACATAATTTTGAAATATTATCATCTTTATCTAAATCACTTAATAAACAATTAATAAACTAAAATTGATTTTATTACGATATTATTTTTAATCTGAGGATAGTCTCAATAATGAAATGGCATGATCATCGATCATGTTTCCTACTCCAAGATCTGTTTCTTTAACGACTAATTGTATATTTTTTATTTCTATATTAGTCAAATTATAAACTGAGGATAAGATTTTTTGGATCTTGAAATCTTGTGGAACAATCGAGTTCAGGTCCGCTCTGGTTAATACTTCTAAATCCTTATTGAGAAACGATTGAGGAATTTTTCCTGTTGGATCATTTATTATTTGGAATACAAATTTTTCTACTAAAGTTTCTTGGGGAAGGGAATCAAGTGCATTAGCGGTATAAAATACCTGTACACTCACTGGTTCATTTGTAAATCTTTCCTTAGTTCCAAAAGATATATTAGTTTCTTCAACTTGGATTATTACAAATCCTTCTATTAAATCCGTATCTTGCGAATTTATATGCACTAACTGTTTTATATCTTGGCATATCAATCCAGTTGATTGTTTTGGATCAATGGTTTTTATTATGGAATTGCTCGAATTATAATTATTAACTACTGCATTCCAAACTAATGTAATTGGATAATTCTGTTTATTATAAATACTAATATCAGTATCATAGTGTCCTGGTCGTAATGGTCCTTCATCACCTCTAATAGAACCACATACGAATTTAGCATTATATGTGAAAGTATTAGGTGTAGAAATTATACGTTTTTCTGATTTAAAATTAAAATTATTTACAAATAACACGGAAGAGATTGGACTGTCATCTTTAATTTCAACTATCTTTGAAATTGTATTGGGTAAATAATTAATATTACTCGCTTTTTGTGTAATAGTATAATTACCATTTGAAATACCTTTAAGAGAAATAATTCCTATGGTTTTATTTGAATCCATCAATTCATTATCAGATACTTCTAGGCTTGCAAATTTTTGATATGGATCAGGAATGATGAGAAATTTTCCATCAGATATAAAAGAACCATTAATAGAAATTAATTCTATATTTAACGACTTAGTGCTATTTGTTAATGCATAAATTAATTCAAATTTTATATGTGCTATATAAAGAAAAGTTAAGATGGTAATAAATAAAAAAAATAATATTGAAATTTTCATTAATATCATAACTAGAAAGTATAATATAATTTATACTTATCAAGGTCAAAAAAAAATTTTATTGAATTAAGAGGATAGAGTATTGAAGTATATGATAAAAGGATTGGATTATATTAGTGATAACAAAGATATTTTAGAATTTACTTGAATCACCCTCTAAAAGGCCAGAACCCAGATGAATTCTATCAATATGTTTAGAGAGATCCTCATTATTATTAAATAGTGATTCACAATATGGACATCGAACTGATTCTTTAGACATAAGAAATATAGTGTATAACCTATTTATTAATTTAGTTAATATTTTGGTAATAATAATACTATTACGATTAATATACTATAAATAGCAAATTATATTGAATGAGGGTTTTTTGATGATTATTTCATTTTCTCGACAATTTATAACAATAAGACTTTAATTAATAGTAGAATGAATTAAATATTTCTTTTTAAATCATAATAGTACATAAGTTATATTGTAGATAATAATAGCATAATTATTAAGAGTTGAATAACATGTTTCGCAAGAAGTAGATTTAAGATATGTACTATAATTCTTATTATTGAGATAGAGATAGAGTTCTATTGATTAAACTAAAGAAAAATGCAGGCAATAAAATTATTCTGTTTCATTAGCTATTTTTGAAACTTTAATATTATGGGAGATTTTCGTTACAATGTAATGGTAATTATTTCATATGTGAAGAATTCCAATTCATAGTACTCATAGAAATTGTTGTAATATAACAAAATCTAGAAATTACTGTACTTAAAAAAATAATTCTTATATAAATAAAGCTCACATTATGTAAATTACTGTGGTTCTATAGTTGCAGGTGGTTTACTAGAGATTGCATATGTTACCCATGATACCCCATCCACTTCATTTGTAATTCTATTACTGATTCTTTCAAGTAGTGAGTACGGAAGTTTTGTCCAGTCTGCTGTCATTGCGTCTACCGAATTCACGATTCTTATCGTCACAATATTACCATATAGCCGTTCATCTCCTATTACCCCTACGGCTTTATCATCTCCTACCGCGGCATAGGCTTGCCAAACAGAATTATACAAATTTTCATAAATAAGCTCATCCTCAACAATTTTACTTGCATGTTTTGAAATTCTAATTTTTTCTGGTGTAATTTCTCCTATTATTCTAACAGCCAGTCCTGGTCCTGGAAACGGATGTCTATTTAAAAGCTCCTCTGGAACTTCTAGGATCTTAGCGACTTTTTTAACTTCATCTTTATAAAGATGTCTAAAGGGCTCTAATACCTTGAGATTAAGTACAGATGGAAGGCCTCCAACATTATGATGAGTCTTTATTATTGATGCAGGTCCTACGGAAATACCACTTTCTATCACGTCAGGATATAAAGTTCCTTGTGCTAGCCATCGAAATTGTTCTTTTTCTTTCACTTCCTCTTGAAAAACATTAATAAATTCGTGACCTATTATCTTCCTCTTTTCTTCTGGATCTGTAATTCCTTTTAATTTGTTTAAAAATTTTTCTGAAGCATCAATATAGATTACATTCAGACCTATTTGTGTTAAAAGGTTCATTACCATAGATTCTTCACCATATCGAAGCAAACCATGATTAACAAAGATACATTGCAAATTATCATGGACAGCACGATTTAATAGAACTGCTAAAGTAGTAGAATCTATACCTCCACTAACTGCACATAATATTTTATCATTTCCTACTCTTTTCTTTATATTCTCAATAGTAGACTCGACAAAATTTGTCATATCCCATTCAGGTTTTGCTTTACTAATATTGATAGAAAAATTCTTCAAAATTTCAAAACCGTGTTCAGTATGAACAACTTCAGGATGAAACTGAATTCCATAGAATTTCTTTTCTTGATTGCCTATCGCTGCTGCGAAAGAACTTTCTGTGTGAGCTAATACTTTAAATCCGCTAGGAGTCTTTTCTGCTACATCACCATGACTCATCCAACAATTTATACTTTTGTCTAAATTAATAAAAAGATCCGATTTATCATCGATCGTCAACATTGCTTTTCCATATTCTCGGGTATGAGATCTTTTAACCTTCCCTTTGAAATTATCAACAATTATTTGGTGTCCATAACATATTCCTAGAATTGGTATTCCAAGTTCAAATATTTTTTTATCAGGTTTGGGAGAATTCTCAGCGTATACACTAGCTGGGCCGCCAGAAAAAACTATACCATTTGGAGATAGCTCTTTAATTTGATCAGAGGTGAGATTATAAGGATAAATTTCACAAAAAACTTTCGCATCTCTGATTCTTCTACATATAAGATGACTATATTGAGATCCAAAATCTAGAATAATTATTTTATCCAATTTAAGTTCTATTTCCAAAAGTATTCTCTTTTTCTAACATCCTCGTAAACACCCATGCCGATGTATTAATAATATCAGTTAGTCTTTCTTTTTCTCTATAATTGTTTATTATTATCTTTTTAATTCTTCCTTGATGTTCATTAATAGTATAGTTCAAAGGGTCATTATTTAAAGAATGTTTTTGGCGATTTTTATCTTGATCTTGTGTGATCATTCCTTCTAGAATCCTTTTTATAAAAAACGATTTGAAGGGAGGAGTATCAATACTGAATAATAGATCCTTTTCGGGAATTATTTCAATTGTTTGTGTGGAAATATTTACTTTTGCTAATAATAAATTATCTTTAAGTCTCTTAAGTTCTCTTGTTTCAGTAAAAGCAGACACATTTTCATTTAAACTATGGTGAGTATGTTTTTTGGATTCTGTTTTTATAGTAGATTTATTATGAATAACTGGTTCTTGCCTTTCGCTGATAAGAGAACTTTCAGAGTTATTTATTGAACGTTGAAGTTTAGAAGCAGGTTTAAAACTTTCCTGTTTCAATAAGTTATCGATAAGTAGAAGAAGACGTTTAAGTCTGTCTATTTCTTCTTGCTTATCTGAGAGTTGCTTTAATAACCAGTCTCTCAAGTCTGCAGCATTTTTAATATCCTCTTCTGAATAATTTAACATTCAATGTAAAATATAATTAAAGAATATAAAGTTGTTTTTACATTTTATATAATATCATATAAATGGATTTATAATCGAAACAGAGTTAGAACTCTACCACATTTGAATATTAACCAATTAAATTGGTGGTAAATAAATTAATATTTTGATTGACAATTGTTTGAATTTTGAAGATGAGTAAAATGGGTATTAAGCAAAATAAGATATAATTCTATTTACCTTAACTTATACTATTACACAGGTTATTTGATAATCTAATTTTATGTCCTAGTATATTTACTCAATTTTTTGAGACGTTCATTAAACCATTTTAATAATAACTCATTCTATCAATTTAATTAACTTCCAAAAAAAACTAGGATAAATGATATAAATTTTAATTTATAGAACATACAACTATAACTAAATGATAAAACTTGATACTGGTCAGAATCTATATTATAATTATTTGGTATTGAACAAATTTACTTTTTATTAATCATGCTAGTTGTATGAAACTAAATTTTTTTGACTAATTCACCTGAGAATAGTAGTAAGATAAACTGACAATAAGATTTGAAATTAAATAATTTTCATAAAAATATAGTGATGATTGAACACGGAACGAATTATTTTTAGTTTGGATCTTAATTACAATTAAAAAATTGATTTACCATTTTAGAAAATTAAGGTGTACTTTTAAAAGGTTTAAAACCAATTATAGGCTTCTTAGAAGTATCAAATAGATTTGATTTTGAATTTTTAGCAAGAACCTGTAAAAGTTTTTTTGCAATTTGGAGTTTTTCCCTTTTAACTTTAACATTATTTATTTTCTCTTTCGAATATGACCCTATATTATCATCAAATAACATTCCAACTAATACAATATCTTTTGCTCCAAACTCCTCTGCAAGGAATACACACCTATCTCCATCAGTAAATCCTCCAAAATTAAAGACATGTGGAACAGGCATTACTTGGGTTGTTCCGATAATTCTTCTAAATTTAGGTACATATTTTTTTATCAAAGCTATATTATCACTATGAGCATGAATTACTATAATTGCTCCAAGCTTTTCTGCTTTTATTAAAAAACGAAGATCACCATCCAAATCAGTAACCACGATATCAGGCTTGATATTATTTTCTATTAAAAATTTTACTGCTCCATCTGCAACAATCTTAATGTATGATTTATTTTTCTTGATAAAAGAAGTATAAACATCTAAATTCGGTCCAGCACCAATAACCAATATTTGTTTACCTTTTATCTTTTTATCCAAAACTTTAGGATCAAGAAATTTTCGTTTTATTAAATTTGATAATAAATACGCAGCTTTTTGATCTTCTTCTGTACTATAGCCCATTTTTTGTCGGATAACTTGGTAATACGGGAACCAGGTTACAAATTGCACATATAATATAATTAATAACCTATTAATAGACTATTTGTTAGATGACTTAAAGAATTATATGTATTATGTACTATTTTAAAAAATAACCATAACAACTTTTAAGTTACAAGATATATTTTACTTTGAATTTACAGAATGGAATTGACAAGAAAAGAAGAGAAGGCATTACAAGGAGAATATGGTGATGGATTGAAGTTAGCCTATAAAATACTACTTTCAATAGGAAACGCTAACAATGCAACAAAACTAATTCCTATTCAATGGGCCCATATTTCAGGAGTTAATTTTAACACAATAGGAGAAGCTGGTGTAAGATTTCTTTCACAGATAGATAAAGAAACTAAAGTTACAGTCACAACAACGTTAAATCCTATGGGATATGACTCAAAGAAAAACAATAACATTTCAGAATCTTTTAAAGCAAATCAACTGTCAATTATAAATTCATATTTATCCTTAGGTGTCATACCTTCTTTCACTTGTATACCTTATGAAATTTTTAATCTGCCAAAAAAAGGCGAGATCGTTAGTTTTGCAGAAAGTAATGCAGCGGTATTCGTAAATTCCATATTAGGAATCAAGACAAACAAAGAAAGTTCCTTGAGCTCATTAGCAAGTGCCATAACTGGCAAGACTCCATATTCTGACTTATTAATTGATGATCTCAGAAAACCAACTATTAGCATAAAACCAGACATAGACATAAAAACAGAGTCTGACTTTGGACTATTAGGTTACTTTGCGGGAAAAATAGCAAAGGATATTTGTGTAGGTTTGGAAATTAATTCTGAAAGTTTAGATATTATCAAGTCAAAAGCTATTTCAGCAGGAATTGGAACATCAGGTATGTGTGGAATGTTTACTACTAAAAATAATGACTGTGAGATAATTTCTTTTGGGAAAACAGAGCAAACACAAGTAAAAGATGATTTAAGTACTGCTGAAAAAGGAGACTTAATAGTATTTGGAAGCCCTCAATTAGGTTTAGAAGAACTAAACTTACTTGGTCACTTAATAGAGGGAAAAAAATTCAAAAAACCATGTATGATATTTTGTCCTCGTTCAGTTACAGAATGTAATAATAAAATGATTAAAGCATTAAAAAAGGCAGGTGCTGACATTTGTTGTGATTCCTGTACATGTTTGACTCCGTTAATTACAAAAAATGAGTATGATTCCATTGTAACTAATAGTATAAAATGTGCATATTATATGAAACATGCTAACAAAATAGATGTTTCTTTAAAAGATACGAAATCGATAACAAAAGAATACTGTGAATGAATGAATGACTTAGTATGATAAAGATAAATTGCAAAAAAATTGTTGGTGGAAAGGCAGAAGGTTTAGCACTCTTATCGAATAAGCCCTTAAATATGCTCTCAATGTTTGATACAAAAACAGGACAGATAAAAGACAAAGACCATGATTTATTTAACCAAACAGTCAAAAATAGAGTTCTTATTTTCCCTAACTGTATTGGAAGTAGTGTAGGAGCTTATATTTTTTATTCATTAAAAATCAATGGTGTCAGTCCAAAAGCAATTATTTGTACCAATAAATGTGATATTATAACTGCATCAGGCTGCGCAATATCAGATATTCCACTTGTAGATGGAACTGGTTCAAGTTTTAAATCATTAAATAATAACACCAAAGTTACAGTTGATGCTGATAACCAAATAGTTATAATCCATACAGTTTAATTTTCTGGTCATCTTTAAATCTTACTATCGGTGCGTGGCAATCGATGGGCGAACTGATCATATATAACATGAGATGAAGACCAAAGTCCACGCACCGAAGGAAAAATCTATAGTTAAATTAATTAGTTAATAATAACCATAAAGGAAAACAAATAACTTCTTTTGTATTATTCTTGTGGAGATATTATTATTATATTGTCTCCTTTAAGAAGAATATTTCCCAATTTAGTCTGGTCGCCAGCTTTATATTCTGCAGCATCGCTTAATACAAGATTCATATGTTGATCAAATTTTGTGAGTATACCTCTAATTACTTTATCTCCTTTTAGTTTAATCATTATATTCTTTCCAACATTATCTTTTAGTACCTGGACAGTTACATCAATAGACAATCTATATATCCTAACAAAATTACATTATATAATTTAATAGATATAATATTTTAACAATTAAAATATAAAAAAGTTCTATTTACAATATGCTAATTGTAAAGGTATCAGAATATAAAAAATTATAATATCTAAAATCTCTATTAATTTTATATAAAAATAATTTATTTTACATAATGTTAACATCATGTGGTTGACTTTCAATATATCCAGCTGTTGTTATTCGAACGAATTCAGCATTTTGTTGCATTTCATTGATAGTTTTTGCACCACAATAACTTAACCCTGATCGCAGACCCCCAACTAGTTGACGGATAATCTCTACTACACTCCCTTTATATGATACCATTGCTTCTACTCCTTCGGGTACATAATCATTCAGATCCTCTGACTCGGTTATTTGTTGTCCCTCTTCACGATATTTTCTTCCCAATGAAGCATAAAAAGAGGCCATTCCTCTATAGATCTTGAACTTTTTACCATTTTTAACAAGTGTTTTTCCAGGACTCTCATCAGTTCCTCCTAATAGACTTCCTACCATTACACATGAAGAACCCGCTGCAAGTGCCTTGGTTAAATCTCCTGAATTTCTAATACCTCCATCTGAAATCACAGGAACTTCATATTCTGTAGCAATTTTTACACTATCCAAAATTGCGGTTAATTGTGGAACCCCAGATCCAGTAATGACCCTAGTAATACAAATTGACCCTGAGCCTACCCCAACCTTAACAGCATCGACACCAGCTCTAATTAAATCCGCTGTCCCATGGCCAGTAGCAATATTACCAGCTATCAACTCACAATCTTTGAAAGCTTTTTTTATTAAATGAACGCAATTAATGGCATTATCGCTATGACCATGAGCTATGTCTACAACCATAACATCAGCACCTGCATCCAATAATGCTTCTGTTCTCTCAAGATAATCTCCTTTAACCCCCACGGCTGCTCCAACTAGTAAACGCCCTTTTTTATCTTTAGAAGCATGAGGAAACTCTTCCATTTTTAAAATATCTTTGCTAGTTATTAATCCTATGATCTGCTTATCTTTATCGATTATAGGTAGTTTTTCGATTCTGTTCTTGTGTAAAATGTATTTAGCTTTCTCGATTGTAGTTCCTAATTCAGCAGAAACTACATCTTTGCTCATTACTGAAGAAATATTATTTTCTAAATTAGTTTCAAATAGAAGATCTCTTTTAGTAATAATTCCTGCCAGTTTCTTATCTTTTTCTATAAGGAGACCAGATATCCCAAAATCAGCCATAATCTTTTTCGCATAGCCTACAGATGAATCTATACTAATAGTATATGGTTGTTCTATCATAACAGATTCAGACCTTTTAACCTTTAATACTTCATCTACTTGGTCCTGTATTGTCATAAATCGATGTATAATTCCAATACCTCCTTCTCTTGCTAATGCTATGGCCATAGATGATTCAGTTACAGTATCCATATTGGCACTAATAACAGGAATATTCAAATTGATGTTTCTTGATAATCTGGTTTTCAAATTAGTTTGAGATCGAGAAATAATTGGAGAACGTTTTGGGATTAATAATACATCATCAAAAGTTAGACCTTCTCTAATATTCAATATTCATTTTCTTATTAAGTTAAGGAAGAATTATAAGTTTTGCCTTACTCTCACTTTAATTCTGAAGTTTTTAAATTGAACGAATTATTATTTTCATAATCGAAAAAGCAATTTAAAATAACACTAATTTAACAATTGTAAAGTATGTAATGCTAATGCTGTTTCTTTAACGTTATGAGTGCGAATAACGTTTGCACCATTAATAACAGCAATAACCTCCATTATTAAAGATGGGATAAGCCTTTCGTTTATCCTGAGATTCATGAGTTTTCCTAGAAAGGATTTGTTTGAAAGAGAAATACAAATCGGAAAAGATAGCTTTGTAATTTCTTTCAGATTATAAACAATTTCTATATCTCTACAATACCATGGTGTTTTTGTTATTTTTGTAAAAAATGGATTATTCCCTTCTTTTCTGAAAAAACCTATTGATGGATCTATTATAATATTGGTTTTCTTAATACCAGCTTTTTGTGCAATCGTTATACTATCATGAAGAATCCGTTTGGTTGATAAAGATTTAGCCGTTAGAATTTTACCTGGTTTCTTTTCAAATGCCCCAAGGATTACTGGAATACTATGTTTTGATACAATTCCAGCCATTTCAGGATCATATTTTAATCCACAAACATCATTTATCGCATCTGCTCCCATCTGGAGTGCCTCTTCAGCTACTCTGGCTCTAGGAGTATCTACCGATATAGGAAGTTTACAACTATGACGTATTATCTTAATAGCTTTTTTTAATCTCGAAATTTCAATTTTTGAAGAAATTATAGTATCTAAGTATGGAGCAGTTGACATTGCGCCTATATCTATTATATCTGCTCCATCATTTTCTAACTTTTTTACATAGGTAGAAATACTTTTTACATTGGTTTTTATTGAATTTTTATAAAAAGATTCAGGACTAACATTCATTATTCCCATTATTTTTACAGAATTCCTGTCAATAGAAACATCACCAATTTTTGTCAAGATTCAGATATAGGTATCCTCTATATTATTTCCTTCTCAAAAATAGATCAACATTATTGATAATAATATGAAAAATAATATTGGAGAGATATTTTAATTCTAATGAGATTGTTAATTGATTTCAATTGATGAAGCTAAAATTTTTGAAGTAATCAGAAAAAGAAAACCTTTATCGGTAGCTCTGAACGGTCCGGAGGCATTATTCCCCAAGATGCAAGAAACTGGACAGAAGATTATGAAATTATTTGATATTCCAGCCTATATCATAGGTGATACTTGTTGGGGATCTTGCGATGTCAATACACATGCTGCAGATATGCTAGGTGCAGATCTGTTGTTTAATATTGGGCATACAATTTCTATGGAAACTATTGATAAAAAAGTAATTATGATCAATGCATACGATGATGTAAAATTCGATATAGTAGTAAAAAAATTTGCTAAGAATACGGCAAATCAAGAATATAAAACATTAGGTCTTATTACAGATAGCCAACACTTAAATCAATTACAATCGTCAAGAAAAATATTAGAAAATTATGGATTTAAAATAGTAATTGGTGATGGTAAAGGACAGTTAAATGATGGCCAAGTTTTTGGCTGTGAATTTTATCCAGTGTATGATATACAGAAAAGAGTAGAAGCTTATATTTTCTTAGGCCAAAGTATCTTTCACTCTGTAAGTATTGCAATGTCAACCGGAAAGCCTACTTTCATGTTGGATCCATACTTTAATGAATTTCAACAAGTAAATGACAAGGCCAGAATTATGGAAAAGAAAACAATTTTATCGATTTATAAAGCACAAGAAGCAACCAAAATTGGAATAATAATAGGATTAAAAGAAGGCCAATTCTCAAAGATAAAAGCATTAAAATTTAAAAAGTCATTGGAAATCTTGGGAAAGGATATAGAATTAATTGCTTTAACAGAAATTACTGAAGAAAGATTAAGAAATTTTAAAGGAATAGATGCTTATATCCAAGTGGCTTGTCCCAGAATAGCTATAGACAATCATTTTACTAAACCATTACTTTCTGTACCCCAAGCTGAAGCATTAATTAAGGTTTTAAAAAAAGAACCTATGGATGATTTTTTAAAGCTACGTCATTGGTTATAAAAATATATCAATTTGGTACCTAATCGAAACAATGCAGCAATATTATACGAGATTAGTATCATGAATGCGAAGGCAGCCTATTAGTACCACCTTTGATAAAAATCCCAATCTCGATCTCATATGATCCATCACGGAGACGAACCAGCACGGTTATGTCAACTTAGGGTTGCTCCCTCCCGGACCTCACCCATTTCGAGAATTAACAGTCAAGACCACACCTTCGCATGGTTCGCTGCTCATATCCGTCCAGTTCGGCGTGATTTCATTTTAACTTGATACGCAGGAAATTCCTATCCAAGGATTTATCTAATAGTTACTGATCCTGGCATAAAGCCGATTTCCAGAGAAGGGTACGGCTAGCACCCTGATCCTCCCTGCCTCCGCAGTCTTTATTTGACTAAGTTAAGTTATATTTGTTTATAAGTCATTTTTTAAAATTTGGATATTTTTACAAACTGAACAAACAGATCTAGTAGAATCAAGTCCACATACTGTACATTTATTTTTCACTGAACTATCATATTTTTTTAATATTTTGGATATTTTCAAAAGTGAATTATAGGTATTATATTTAACACCCGATCGGGTTTCCTCTAAAGAATTAAAGAATTCCCTTATCTCACTCCTAATACTTTCATCTTGATATGGACATTGCTCTGATTGAAATGGAATATTTTGTTGAAGTGCATAAAAAACTATTTCTCGTTCATAAATTTCTATGAATGGTTTAATTTTTTTTATTTGATTTTTACCATAATAAACTGGTTCTGGATATATCCATCCTATTCTATTTACATCTCCTGCTATAATATTTATCATAAAAGATTGAAGGTGATCATCAAGATTATGTCCTGTTGCTATAACATTTGCTCCCACAAAATCTGCAGCTACATCTATAGCTCTTCGCCTAAATGTTCCACATATAGAGCAGGAAGTCATTTTTTCTGAAGGGCGTAACAACATAGATTCATCCATATCAATTCCAAAAAGTTCTTTATAACTAAAGGTTTCATTTTTGATACCTAGTTTAGAACAAAAGTCTTTAACTATTCTTAAAGATTCATTTCTATATCCAGTAATTCCTTCATCTATTGTAATTGCAATAATATCATTAGTTTTCTTTCTTTCAAATATATGATTCAAAACTAATAGTAAGGAAAGACTGTCTTTGCCACCTGAAACACCGATTGCAATTTTATCTTCATAGTTAATCATTGAAAATTTTGAAATAGTTCTAGAGGTTTTTTCTTCAATTGAAATTATAAAACAAGATCTACAAAGATATTCACCTGAATATTGTCTAAAATATACACTCTCCATCTTTTGACATTTTGAACATAGTGAATGTTGCATTTATATGACAAAGTTTTTAGTATTTGTTAGGTATTTAATTTAAACTAGACTTTGAAAAAATTATTGTTTATCAATGCTTGTATGATTTATTTACCATATGAGTGCATATAGATTATTGTTATCTTTAAACATGGATTAAACCAGTATTAATATATTTTAGTAATATATATCTGAAGAATTATGAATATTAAACCAAATTTATTAGATTATATCAATTGTAGGATTTTGGATGTTTTAAGTAAAAATTCATCCTTACCATTTGTAGAATTAGCTAAACAAATTGGTATTTCCGATGCAACTATTCATACAAGGGTCAAGAAACTATTGACCTTAGGAGTTATAAAAAAATTTACCATTTTTGTAGATAATGATTTGCTTGGGTATGACCATCTAGCATTTATTAATTTAAAAATTGAAAGGGGAAGAACAGAAGAAACAACAAAAAATCTTATGGAAATCGATGAAATTTTAGAAATACATGAAATCTATGACAAATTTGATTTGCTGATTAAAATTCGATCAAAAAATTTGGACAACCTTAGAGATATAATTGTAAATAAAATATTATCAATTAATTATGTAAAGGAAATAGAGTTAATGACAGTATTAAGAACGAGAAAAGAAGAACAGATGATCTCATTACAAAAAGAAATGAGTGAAAAAACTGAAGAATTCTTTAAATATTAAAAACTAATTTCTTTGTTTTTCTTTTTTTGAGGATTGCCACCAATCTAAATAATCATCATGAGTTCTTTGTTTAGATTCAGAAGAACTAATTTGTGATTTGTCTTTTAATTCCTCAATTTTGTCTCTTGAAGCATAGAGACCACAACTTTTACAAATAAAATTTCTTGTAGATGAATCCATTTTTAAATCTCCACCACATTCAGGACAAAATTTGACCAACTCAATTTAAAATATATGCAAACCTTATAAAAGTATTATGAGAATATATCATACAAAGCTTTTTGATAGTCCAATGATATACATAGCAAGAAAAATGAAGTTCATAAATGATATCGAATTATAGATGTAACTATTCTATCCTCAAACGAATATATATTATTTATTAAGTATCATATTTAAAAATCTCGGGATAGAATTGAAATCACTAGATAAACTTATTTTGAAAGCAATATACATAAGTAATTTAGATCCATCAAAATCATTTTTACGATATTTACAAGAGAAATATCAATTAGATACCCCTTTTTTTGAATCAAGAATGAGAGAACTAATAAAATTGGGATTAATAAGAAAAATAAACTCGGAACAATATAAATTAAATTCATTAGGAAGAGAGACGATGAAAGTAGTCCTTGTTGGAGGTGTTTTTGATATACTACATCCTGGTCACATATTTACTCTCAAGGGAGCAAAATTACTAGGTGATGTTTTAGTAGTAGTAATTGCCACAGAAACTACAGCTACTAAAATAAAAAAAAATAGAGTCATATTTCATAATGAAAACTTAAGAAGAGAAATGGTTTCGTCATTAAATTTTGTAGATTTGGCATTAATTGGAAAAGAAGGAACATTATTTGATACAGTTGAGCATGTAAAACCTGACATTATAGCATTAGGTTATGATCAATCACATACGGAGAAATTCATTGCAGTAAATTGCAAGAAAAGAAATATCAACGTTAGAATATTAAGGTTAAATACTCCAATACCAAATATAAAGAGTTCTGAATTAAAACGAGATTTAGGAGATTCATTCTACAATATATAATTTTAATTAGTTAGATAGGATTATTAGTATTAACTTTCAATTTGATATAATCGCCGTTTTTCAAAGAAAATTGTTCTTTAATGGAAAATGGAGCTATTATCTCAATTATAGAATCATCATAATGAGTTCTTTCCAATATTAAAATTGAGGAGTTTATATTCATACTATCGTTAATATAAGCAGGATAACATTTTACCCATCCAAAGGTTCTGGATTGATCACTAAATCCTTCAATATATATTGACGGATATTTTAACATCTCCTTTTTTGCCTCTATAAATAACAAAGAATTTAATTTTATATTTAGAGTTCCTGGATAAGGTTCATAACCTAATTTTTCTTTAAATTGTTTTTTATATCCATTTAATGACATGTAATAGGCACCTTCTCCCATTCCCGTTATAATATGACCCTCGAAATCAATAACATGTTTAAAAGATTCTACAGCAGTCTTTAGAAATAAAAAAAGATCATATACTTGTTGATACCCTTTTTCTGTAACCTTTATACTATATTTTTTACTTTTTTTGTTTCTTTTTATATATCCAAAGAATTCAAGATCGAGTAATTCTTTAGAAGCTAATTGTTGTGATCGTTTTATTTTTTTTGCTATCTCGTTAGTGGTTAACTCAACAAAGTTATTCTTTGCTCCACACAACAACAGTTCTGAGAGAAGTAAAATATGTTGAAACGTAATATTACTCATAAATTAATTATTGTAATAATCCCATTTCACTGAATGTACCTACTTTAATAGATGAATTACGTTTTATATCAGCTAATCTATGACCTATGATTTGTTCAATGCCAGCTTTATCAGAAGCATCAATCAACCTTTGAGTTACTATTCCATCTAAAACCAATATTTTACCCCCATCTGAATCTGAAAGTTTTTTAACTATCTCAGAAACAGGAACTTTCATAATAGTATTCATTGACCCATCCAGAAGAATGGCTTCTAAGGTTTCATTGATTTGAGAATATATGTTTCTAATAACTGATGTAGATTCATTATTAGTTTGTAATCCATTATCTTCTTTAGTAAGTGGATATGTTTCCAATTGATTAAATTGTGGTTGTGTCTGCTGATAAGAAGTTTTTCCTCTATCGTTTTTGTTATATTTTTTATGATTTTGTAATAGAGATTGTTGTTTTTTTATAGGCGAGAATGATTCTTCTTGGGGGTAGTCCACTGCATTATTTAATATTTCAGTTATTTCTAAAGGTGTACATTCTTCAACTTCTCTTCCAGCAGGGGCTCTAAACACTTTATCGATTTTAACTAAGCCGTGGAGTTCTTTTAAAATTAGATCACCTGCTCTATCACCATCTAAGAAAGCTATAACTTTTTTTCCTTCGGTCAGGTGGATAATACTTTCATCAATCTTAGCACCTTCTATAGCTATAGAATTATCGAATCCTGCTCTCAACAGATTAATAACATCAGCTCTGCCTTCGACTAAAATAATCCAATCAGCATTGAATACACCTGTGCCACATGCAAGTTGCCCTTTTCCAAATGTAGTAAGTTTTCCAGGTTTACTTGCATCATATACATCTTTGAGCATTTCTTCACCTTCGCTAATAGTTTTAGTAGCCCATTCTTGTACAATTTTTTTTGCTCTATCTACTATAACTTTTTTCTTTATGGCCCGAATATCATCAATGCCAGACAGTTCAAACCTTGCTTGAAATGGTCCAACTTTATCTATACTTTCTATTGCCGCAGCTATAAGAGCAGCAGTAGAGATATCAGTGCTCATAGGAATAAGAGCATCACCCTTTGCTATATTCGACTTGGTATCCACATTGACTTCGATTCTACCTACTTTAGAGACCTTTTGTAATTCATTCAAATTCATTTCGGGTCCTAAGAGTCCCTCAGTTTGGCCAAAAATAGCACCTATTATATCAGCTTTTTCTACGAGTCCATCTACGTCGAAACTTAATTTAACGTGATATTTTACTATCCCAGTACTAGGCAATTCCATAACCTCATGTTTATTGTAAAGTAAAATTATGGGTGATTGGCACGAATATAAGTGCTTTGACCAATATCAATACATAAATGTAACAATTATTAAATTTATAATTCTTTTTTAAAAGTAATTTTAAAAATTTTTGATAAGCCTCTATAATTGATAAATACATAATTAATAAATAAATTATCTGTACTTCTTATAGATAATATGGGAATTGGCGGATCAGAATGGATAATAATTGGTTTAATAACTATCTTTTTACTTTTTGGTTCCAGAAAATTGCCAGATATGGCAAGACATATAGGCAAAGCAATTGGCGAATATAATAATACCAAACAAACCCTTCTTGGAGAAGTAAATAAAGTTAAAATCAATCACAATTCATCTGATGATCATAATAACGAAAAAAATTTGTATTTTGGAAAGATGATCCAGGGACCTGTATCAACAGAAAGGGAAAAACTAGAAAAAATTGCCATATCACTCAATATTGAATATTTGGATATGTCTGATGATCAACTACGTTTAATTATTTTGAAAAAGATGAAAAATGATAGTTTGTAGAGATATATTTATTATCTAATATTAAACATCACATTATGAATAAAATATATGTCTTCATCTAATTTAAATGAAAAAATAAACCCATATGAGGTAGCACTAAAACAACTAGAAGAAGCATCAAAAATTCTAAATCTAGAGAAAGGAATGCTTGAGATATTATCCAATCCTAAAAGAATTCTAACTGTTTCTATTCCAACAAGAATGGATGATGGTTCGATTAAGGTGTTTACTGGGTTTAGATCCCAACATAATGATGCCAGAGGACCTCACAAAGGAGGAATAAGATATCATCCTGATGTTACGCTAGACGAAGTTAAGGCTTTATCAATGTGGATGACATGGAAATGTGCAATAGCGAATATTCCTTATGGCGGTGGAAAAGGTGGAATAATTTGCAATCCAAAACAGATGTCAGAAAACGAGTTAGAAAGAATGACTAGAAGGTTTGCATACCTTATAGCTGATATTATCGGTCCATATAGAGATATTCCTGCGCCAGATGTATATACTAGAGGTAACGAAATGGCATGGATTATGGATACTTATTCTGCATTGAAAGGAAATTATGTTCAACCAGAGGTAATAACTGGAAAACCAATAGCAATTGGTGGTTCATTAGGTAGAAATGAGGCAACGGGTAGAGGGTTGGCATATACCGTTAGAGAAGCTGCAAAAAAAATGAATATTGACATGAAACAAGCTACATGTGTAGTTCAAGGTTTTGGAAATGCAGGACAGTTTTCTTCCAAACTGGTTGAAGAGCAAGGTGCAAAGATGATAGCAGCTTCAGATTCTCAAGGTGCAATAATTAAGACAGATGGAATATCTGTGGATGAATTAATGAAATTTAAAAGAGAAACAGGGAGTATAGTAGGATTCGGGGATGCGAAATCAATTACTAATGATGAACTTCTGGAAACAGAATGTACTATTCTCATTCCAGCAGCGTTGGAAAATCAAATTACTAAGAATAATGCAGATAAAATAAAAACACAGATCATAGCAGAAGCAGCTAACGGGCCTACAACTCCTGAAGCAGATGAAATATTATATAAAAAAGATATTTTGGTTATTCCTGACGTGCTTGCTAATGGAGGTGGTGTAACTGTATCTTATTTTGAATGGTTACAAAATTTAAGAAGAGAATACTGGACAGAAGAAGAAGTTAATAAGAGATTAGATATAAACATCACAAAATCATTTTATGATGTTTATGATACCCATACAAAATACAATGTAGATATGCGAAAAGCCGCTACCTTACTTGCAGTAAAGAGAGTTGTTGAAGCAATTAATATCAGAGGATTATGGCCATAATTTAACTCTATATTATTAATTTTTTACTCTACGCAGTAAATAACTTTGCCAGAAGCAAATAATATTAAAAAAAATTAAAAAAACTGATATTACTCAGTAGAGAATGAATGACCACATGAACAGCTTTTGGTAACATTTGGATTATTAATTTTAAATCCAGAACCCATAAGGCTATCAATATAATCAATATTAGCTCCTTTCAAATATCTTTGACTGTAATTATCTACCAAAATTTTGACACCGTTTTGCTCTATAACAAGATCATCTTCTTCAGAATTTTCTTCAAAACCCATACCATAAGATAAGCCAGAACAGCCTCCACCAGTGACATATACACGCAGAAATAAACTATCTTTGCCTTCTTGTTTCATAAATTCACTCACTTTTTCTGCGGCTTTTGAGGTAACAGTTACTATTTGCGATTGTTGTGTACTTTCCATAGTTTAAGTATGTTTAAAAAGAATATAAGTTTTCCCTGTCTTAACAAAGACATTAAGACGTTAAGACTTTCTATTTTTAAGCTCTGACCATTTTGCAAGTACACCGGCTGCTGTGACCCATGATATTACTGAATGATATACTGGTACATTATTTTCTTCTAATCTTTTTGAGATATCAATAGTAAATGGTCCGCCTAAAGCACCTATTAAAATTGGTTTTTTCTTTTGTTTTTGAAAATCTCCCAATATATTTACAATAGTTTCTTCAAGAGGATCATCTTGAAAAACAAACCAGGGCATTATAATATCAACATTAGGATCATCCATAAATGTTTGAATAGCGAATTTATAATCATCAGCATTGGCAGAACCCGTTACATCAAGAGGATTACCTATGACATAGGTTGCAGGATAATGTTCATTAAACTTCTGTTTAGAATCTTCGCTTAAATCAGCAATTTTTAATCCTAATCTTTCAAAGTGATCTATTGCAGCAATTATTGGTCCTGCACCATTGGTAACTAAAGCCACTTTATTTCCTTGGGGAATAGGTTGCCAAGTTAAAGCCTTTAATGATCCCGTTAATTCCTCATAGCTATCTACAGATATAATACCAGCTTGATCAAATGCTCCTTTGACAACAGAATATGATCCTCCCAAAGATCCCGTATGAGATGCTGCTTGTTTAGCACCTCTTTGGGTTCGTCCATTTTTAAAAACTACTATAGGTTTCTTTTTTTCTTTTATAACTCTCTTTGCAGTATTCATAAACTTCCTACCATCACCAAGACCTTCAACATAGAGACCAATTACATTTGTTTTTGGATCTTCTGATAAATACCAAATCATATCTGCTTCATCTACATCAGAACGATTACCATACGAAATCATTTTGCTCATTCCAAAAGTGTCTGAAGTTTCCATAAAAGCAATTCCAATAGTTCCACTTTGAGATAAGAAAGCAACATCTCCCTTTTTTGGTCTAATCATTCTGTCATGTCCTTGAAAAGCACAGTCTAATCGATTTTCACCATTAAACATTCCTATACAATTTGGTCCAATTATTCTAACTTTTAATTGAGAAGATAATTCTTTCACTTTTTGTTCTATTTCTGCTCTTTCTCCACCGAGTTCTTTTCCACCTCCAGAAATGATTACCATATTATGTATTCCTTTCTTTCCACATGTTTCCAATATAGCGGGCACAAATTTTAAATCCACTGTGACTATTACTAGATCTACCTTTTCACTAATCTCTTCTAAATTTTTATATGCTTTTAATCCTAAAATTTCATTATAACCCTTTGCATTTACTGGATATATTTTACCTTTATAATCATATTTAGATAAACTTTTTAACACAGAATTGCCTATCTTATTTTCTTCCGGAGATGCTCCTATTAATGCTATTGAATTCGTATTAAAGAAGTTATTCATATAACTTGAATCAGGTATTGATCGAGAGATGATATTTTCATCAGGAACTGATTTCAGAAGAATTTTTGCATCAACGACATAGTAATTATTTGGATAAACTATAATGGGATTAAAATCTATACTATCAATATATTTAGCTATATCAATTCCTAAATTACCTATTCTGAGAATCGCATCACAAAGTATCTCGAGATTTATTGGCTCGGCTCCTCTAAATCCTTTTAAGATCACTTTAGCTTTGAGATCGTCTATCATATCTAATACATCTTCTTTAGTTATTGGAAGAACTCTAAATGATACATCTTTGAATAATTCTGTATAAATTCCTCCCAACCCAAGCATTATGACTGGACCAAATTGAAGATCATTTTGTAAGCCCACTATCAATTCAATTCCTTTAGGAACCATCCTTTCTAAGAGGACTCCTTTAATTGTATAGTCTTTAGACAAACGGTTATACATATCTAAGAATGTTTCTTTAACTTCATCTTCATTTTGTAAGCCAACTTTTACTCCTTGAACATCTGTCTTATGTAATATCTGATCTGATACTATTTTTGCAACAAGTGGAAAGCCAATTTCCTTTGCTTTGGATACAGCTTCTGATTCGGTAGTTACGATGGAATATGCGGGTACCTTTATCCCATATACTGACAATATAGATTTTGCATCCTCTTCAGTAATTACTTTATTTCCTTTTTGAATAGCATCATGTATTATTTTTTGAACTTTTTCATTATCTTTCATACCATATGGAGAAAAAGCTAGTATAGTTTCTAATTAACTTTACTTATTATTCAATATTATTTGCAAACGTATTAATATTGATTAAAGATTGCTATCTAATTTCTTTAATGATTCAATTAGGATTGATCGTCTCGATTCTTCTGTTATCAATTCTCTAGTATTTTCGATTAAGATTTTACATATATCCAATTTCTTTCGGATACCACTTACTATATTATCATATATCGAAAATGGATAAATATCGCTATAAATTTCCTGCATGACTCTAAAAAGGGATTCTGCTTGCTCATACCTGCCGAGTCTTACCATATCATAAACCATTCTCTTTATTTCACCAATACAATCTAATATTCCAAATAGATATGCTTGGCTAGAAACACCAATTTCATCTAATCCAGGCAGAGTTTCATTTTTTACTATACTCATCAAGAGACTAGATTCTACTAGTTCTTGTTCTGACATGGACAGATATCGTAAAAGATCTACCTGAGCAAGTGTTTTGAGAGACAAGTACAAATCTTTTGCTTTATCTAATTTTAATTGACTTTCTTGTATATGGCCTTGATGAAGAGATATGATAGACTGACTGCACAAAATAATAACATCTCGCGATTCTTTTATTAATTGTTCTCTTCTATTTTCTGTAGAATGCAATTCATCGTTTATAGATTTAAGTGAAATCTTAATTTTTTCAGATACCATATAAAGATTGATTAATATTCATAATATAGAGTTTTAATTAGTTAATATGATAATGAAATATGCTATTTAAAACCAACAATTAATAAAAGTTTGAATATTGAATAGAAAAATACTTGGGAAACATTCGTAGAAGCCGAGGATACAGTTATGAATATTCGATTGTAAATAGAATTAATAATCGTAATTGGATAGCCAAAAGGCTTGGAGGTTCCAGTGTTGGTCTTCCAGATATAATAGCTGTAAATAACAAGAAAGCAATTTTGTTAGTTATTGAAGCTAAGTCAGGCACAGGAGAATCATTGTATGTCCCAAGCGATCAAATAGAGAGATGTTTTTCAATTGTTAAAATGTTTAGATATTATAATTATAAATATGTAATTTTAGCATTTAAGTTTCTGAGAAAAAAGAGAATAAAAGTTAATAATGAATTATCTTATGAAAAAAGAAAACTTGTAGAATATTATAAAATTATTGAGCCGATATGGAAGAAAGGAAAAACTCCACAAATAAAATGTAATTATGACGGCAAAACATTTTTAATTACTAGTAACGGATCAATGGAGATCAATTTTTCTAATTACAAGATGCATTTTCAAAAAAAAATAAAAGATATCAAATTAAATACAAATACACTCCCATAAATATCAAAAATGAATCATACTAAAGTACAGAAGAAGAAATTTGAAAAAATCAGCGAAAAGGATTCAGAGAGTGCTATTTCATCGAATCAAATGTATGAAATTGAAAATATTGGACATACTAAATTCGGTATGAAAAAAGTTTTAATGATGGAAAATGCAGGTTTTGGAGTAGCAGATTTTATTATTAAAAGATTTAAAAATAAACAAGTTTCAAAATTAAAAATTTTGGCTATTTGTGGATCTGGTAATAATGGTGGTGATGCAATGGTTGCAGCGAGACATTTAACTTGTTCAGGTATTAATCTTAAAGTAATATTTCTTGGAGAAACATCCTCAATAAAGACAGAAGAAGCATTAACAAATTTTCAAATTATTAATAAAATGAATAAGACTATTGAACTAATAATAAATAGTAAAGTAGATACGAAAATAAAAAAACAAGTATTAAATGCAGATATAATTATCGATGGAATTTTTGGCACTGGAATTAAAGGGGATATTCAAGATCCACATCTATCGGTAATTAAATTGATAAATAAATCTAAATCATATATTGTAGCTGTAGATATACCTTCTGGTTTAAATCCTAATAATGGAGAAATTACAGGGGATTGTGTAAGGGCCAATACAACAATAACATTTCATAGAATTAAAATCGGATTGTTGAACAACAGAAAATATACTGGTAATTTAATATTGAAGAAGATAGGAATACCCATAGAAGTTGAGGAAGGAATAGTATAATATGACCTTTAAAATAGAACAAATTCCTGTTGGAAAAATGGCAAATTTCACTTATTTAATTATAGATAATGAAGGAAAAGAAACAGCAATTGTCGATCCATCATGGGACTTAGGAAAGATCTTTGAAATAATAAATAAGAATAAATATAAAATAAAGTATCTGATTAATACTCATTCACATTTTGATCACATACTTGGAAACGATCAAATTGTTGTTCACACCAAATGTAAAGTTGTTCAACATAAAAATTCTAGAGAAAAACATGATATATCAGTAAATGATGGAGACGAATTGATGATTGGAAAGACTACTGTACAAGTATTATTTACTCCAGGCCATTCCAAGGATAGTATATGTTTAATAGTTGATTCTAAAATAATAATTACTGGAGATACATTATTTGTTGGAAATTGTGGCCGTACAGATTTACCCGGTAGTGATCCCGAAGAGATGTACAATAGCTTGTTTGAAAAAATAATGAATTTAGATAATAACCTGATTGTTTATCCCGGTCATGATTATGGATACAAACCGACTTCTACGATAGAAGAAGAAAAGAAAAATAATTATGTTCTACTTCCTAGATCAAAGAATGAATTTATAAAATTTATTACTCATGGAGAATAACAAATTGATAGAAAAATATAAAGATATTACAGTAGTCAACGGCAAAGACAGTATTAATATACTAGAATCAAATAATCCTATTTTCGTATGTGTAATAGCATATACTGAAACAAGTGAAATTTCAGGTATTACTGTAGCTGGCGCTAATAAAGATTTAATAAAATATACACCTTCAGCTGATGCCGAGTTTCTTTATTATGGTAGATGTAAATGTATAGATGATGTACCTGCAACTCCGGATGGAAAACCAACGCCTGCTCTAATAACAAAAACAATGTTAGATATTAGTAATATTCCTTTTATTGTAGTAGATTCAGGAGTAAAAGTAAAACCAGATATACCATTATTTTCATTTAATCTACGGCCAGGGAAAAATATCTTGAAAGATATAGCAATGAAGTCAGAAGAGGTAGAAAAAGCCTATCGATATGGATTAATACTCGGGAAACAACTTTCTAAAAACAATGATTTCGTAATTCTTGGTGAAAGCATTCCTGGTGGAACTACAACTGCACTTGGGGTTATGCTTTCTTTAGGTATAGACGCAGAAAATAAAATGAGTAGTAGTATGCCACAAAATCCACATACTCTCAAAAATATGATAGTAAGAAAAAGTATGAAAAAAAATAATATAACTTTTGGGTCATTAAAAGATAAACCTTTTGATGCTATCTCTTTGATAGGAGATCCAATGATTCCTTCAGTGACAGGTATTGCTCAAGGGGTTATTGATAATGGTGGAAGAGTAATGCTCGCAGGCGGAACTCAAATGTGTACTATTTTATCAATTTTAAAAAGACTTAATGTTAAAACTGATAAAGTCTTCATAGGTACTACAAAATATATTTTTAATGATCATAGCGCAGATTTTACAAACCTAGTATTATCTATAGATAACAATGTAAGTATTTTTGTTTCAGATTTACATTTAATCGAATCAACAAAACTAGGACTAAAAGCATTTGCAAATGGCTTTGTAAAAGAAGGAGTTGGTGCTGGAGGAGTATCAATAGCAACAATGATAAATGCAAATGGAAAACTAAACGGAAAAACTTTGTTGAAATATATTGAGAATGAATATGAGAAAAATATTGAAAAAAATTACGTTAAACGAAATTAATATTTGACTATAAAAATATAACTAAATGAATAATTAAAGTTATTTTACAGTTACTGATTTAGCTAAATTTCTAGGATAATCAGGATTAGCATCCTTTTTTAATGCCAGGTAATAGGATAATATTTGAATTGGGATAATTTCAATTATGGGATACAAAATCTTATTAACTAAAGGCAATTTGATAAAATAGTCATACATATCATTATTTTTATTTGAAATTCCAATAATCTTTGCACCTCTTGATTTCATTTCATGGATACTATGTAATGTATCATAATAAGTTTCATCTTCTGGATTAAGAACTATGACGATTGTATTAAGTTCAATCATCGCCAAAGGTCCATGTTTGATTTCACCAGCAGCTATACCTTCTGCATGAATATAAGCAAGTTCCTTAATTTTTAGAGATCCCTCTAATGCAATTGGATAATGAAAGGATTTGCCTAGGATATAGATGTCTTGGACAGATTTTATATCCTCAGCTATTTTTTCTAAGTATGAATCATCTATTAGAATCTCATTTAGAGCATTACCAAACATATTTATTGACATATCTACTGATCTTTCATTTACACATAAATTGTTTATAATAGAATATAACGTTGCCAATTGTGCTGTAAAGCTTTTTGTTGCAGCAACGCCCATTTCTGGTCCACAATTTATGGAAACATAATGATCGCTTAATCGAGCTAAAGAAGAAGTGGATATATTGACGATGGAAAGAATTTTTGCTTTATGCTCTTTAGCTATCTTTACAGAATTTAAAACATCTGCTGTTTCACCACTTTGTGAAATAGCGATCAGTACTGAGTTTTCATCAATAGGTGCAGACATATATTCAAACTCACTTGACATTATTATTTCCGTTCTTATCTTCGCAGATTTATAGAAAAGATATTTTGCTAATAATGCCGAATGATAGCTTGTACCACTTCCCGTAATAAAAATATTTTTAGAAGAAGAAACAAGATCTACGGCTTTTTGAAGAGATATGGGATCAATCTGAAAGGCCATAGGTATAGAATTTTTTTGTTGATGTATTTCTTTGATCGTATAGTGTGCGTACTTGCCTTTATCAATATCTCCTAATTCCCAAGCGACCTGAGTTATAGGTCTGGATACACTATTACCATTAAAATCGAATAAGTTTACATGTTGATGATCGAGAATAACTATGTCATGATTGTCAAGAAAGATAGCTTTATCGGTATATTCTAAGAACCCTAACACATCGCTGGAAATGAAATTGCCATCATTTCCCATTCCAATAATTAATGGTTCATCTAATCTAGTACCTGCTATCAATCCAGATTTGAAAATTGCAACGAATGCATAAGAACCACATAATTGTTTACATGTTTCAATAATAACCTTTTTGACATCATCAAACTTTTTGAGATAGGTTTCTATTAAGTGTGCAATAACTTCACTATCAGTTTGACTTTTAAAAATATGTCCTTGTTTTATAAGAGTATCCTTTAGTTGTTGATAATTATCAATTATTCCATTATGAACTACAACTACGTTATTTGTACAATCTGTATGAGGATGTGCATTTAATTTAGTTATACCTCCATGTGTAGCCCATCGTGTGTGTCCTATTCCTATTTGTCCGGGCATATTGTTTAATTGTAACGAGCTATCAACATCCATAACCTTTCCTACGTCTTTACGAAGTAAAATTCTGTCTCTTTCAAGGGTAGCTATTCCAACACTATCATATCCCCTATATTCCATTTTCTTTAAACTTTCAACGATAACGGATGCTGCCATACATTTACCAATATAGCCTATTATAGAACACATAAACTAGATCATATAAAATTAGTTTAAATAGTATATTAACACTTATACCATACCACTATAAAGATAGTTATAATTGTGATCTTAATTTCAAATCATCATTAGAAAAAACATTATTATATCTGTTTACCGGTATAAAACATTTTATAGAAAATAAACAATATGATGTTATGAGAAAAAAGATGATAATATCTGATGGTAACGGACACACCATAAGTAAAAAAATTTTAATATTTGATGATATAGCTGACATGAAAATTTTATCAAACAATATTGCATGGAAAATAATAGAGTTATTATCATCCAAAGCTATGTATCCAGCACAAGTAGCAAAGGAATTAAAGCTTTATGATCAAACAGTTTATTATTATATCAGAAAATTGGTTAGAATAGGAGCAATAGAACAAGTAGGAACAACTTTGATTAGAGGAGGTACAGCTAGGCTTTACTCAACTTCTAGTTCTTCATTTGGTTTAGAACTTGAAGGACACGGAGAGAAACTTGAACCTTCTCATTACACAAAAGATGAAAAGAGAAAAAATATTCCTTATATATTAAAAGAGTTTTATGAAAATAACTCTTTTTCTGGGTTAATCGTTGTAGGAGCACCTGACCCTCACGGTCCTTACAAATCTTCCTCACGGGATGGGCATTATGCTGTTCATTTGAGTTTTTATTTGGGAACTTTATGTGATTCATCTACTTCCGGATTCATAGTTAAACTGGATGTAGATGCGAAAGCAGAAAAGGATATTGATAATAAAAATTTAATATTGATTGGTGGGCCTGGTACAAATATCGTTACTTCAGAATTCAATAGATATCTTCAGATCAAATTTAATGAAGATAATTTTTGGTCGGGATTAACTGACCAATCGGGAAGAATATTTAATATGGACAATCATGGACTAATTGCCAAAATAAATAATCCATATAACAAAGATAAAAAAATTCTCATTCTAGCAGGTGTAAGAAGTATAGGAACAAAAGCATCAGTTATTGCATTAACCAATTATGGAAATAAAATAGGTGATAATTCTTTAAGTGATGATCAATTGGCATTAGTTGTTCAAGGGTTCGATATGAATGCAGATGGAAAAATAGACCATGTTGATATTGTTTCTTAATTATTAACTGCTTGGCATATTTTGAGACGAATTCATAGATAGAGCTCTTAAGGCAATTTTCGATTCTTCATCTTTCTTGACAATGTATCCAGGAATGTTAATAATCCTTTCGCCGATTGATACATGACCGTGCACTACCAACTGTCTAGATTGATGTGGAGATTTGGCATTATCCTTTTTCATAATGATGGTTTGCAATCTCCGTTCTAGAATATCTTCCAGTTTTAAATTAAGAATATCATCTAAAGTTGCAGAATCTTTTACTAATCCAAGTCTTTGTAAATAGTTTAATAGTTTAGTTTCTTGTATCTGTCTTGCCTCAAGTGTCAAAGCTAATAATTCACGTGCTTGGTTTCTTATATCTGCAACTTTAGTTTGTGCCTTCCATAATTCACTTTTGCTTCTAAGACCATAAGATCCTATAAGATACAACTCTGAACTTAACTGATCAGTAGTCCATATCTGACGAGGTCTACGGAAAGTTTTTCTTGATTTCTTAGGGTCTCCCATTATTCACCACTCTTTTGTGTTTTTGGTGTAGCTAGGGCTGTTTTACGTACGCCGACTGCGCTAGCTCTTCTACCAGTAGTACGTGTGCACTGACCTCTTACACGCAAGCCAAACATATGTCTATACCCCCTCCAACTCATGATACTTTTCTCTCTATCTATATCATTTGAAACAATAAAATCCAAATCTGACGTAAGTAAATGAATATTGGAACCTGTATCCATGTCTTTCCTCCTGTTGAAATAGAAATATGGTATACCTATTCTATTAGGATCTTTAAGAGCGTTCTCTATATCAGTTAATTCTTTATCAGTTAGAAGACCGACTCTAATGTATGGATTAATATTTAATTTTTGAAGTAATACTTGAGCGAAATTATAACCAACACCTTTAACTTTACTCAAAGCTACAGTTATTTTTTTATCTCCCTCAACATCTTTACCCATAATTCTAACAATGTGTTTATAGTCTGCTGTTGACAACTCTTAAAACTAGAGTCTAGACCTAAATAAAAATCATACTAGGAGTTAAGTTAACGTAATTGTTTATAATCTCAAATATTCGTTTTAAATAACTTAAGTCAAATTAGATATTTTATAAAATTTACCTAGTAAGTATTTTTGTTAAAATGATATATCCAATATAACTATAAATTAAAAAGATTATAAAAACATAATGAAAAGTTAATAAAGGGAATTTTCAAGAGTTTAAGAAATAGAATGATTAAAGAAAATCCTTAATTTTCTTATTAGTATAAATAATTACGAATGAATACTATTATCTAATTCTTTTAACAATGTTTAAATTTTGTTTTAGTAAGCAAGAAATCTATTGAATTTTAAAGATATTGAGAAAATGGTTTTAGACTCTTACAACTCTGATCCCACATATAATGAAATATTCCCTGGTGTTCCAGATAATTATAAAGAAATTAAGACATTAAAAGATCTTCTCGAAATAAACTACAGGCATGCTAAAGTCGATAATCAAATTAGAGGGAATTTAATAATGCTTCTTAAAAAAGGTATAAATCCATACCGTGGAATCATCGGATATGATGATGACATAATACCATCAATAAATAGAGGTATTCTGGCTGGTCATGATCTGTTATTAGTAGGACAAATAGGTCAAGCGAAAACGAAATTATCTGAAGCTATATCTCAAAATTTATTATCACCAATACCCATAATTAGAAAGTCTTTAACAAATGACATTCCAACAACAATTAGACCTGAACAAATGATTTCTTTATTAGAAGACAAAGAAATTATACACTATTCTCCTAGGTTCACCGTTTCAAAAGAAACCGAAGATACTATTAGGAATAATGGATTAGATACTAAAATAGATTGGATTAGTGGATCTGAAAGATACAGATACATTTTAGCAACTCCCGATATTTCAGTTAAAGATTTAGTAGGACAAATTGATGCCATAAAAATAGCAAAAAAAGGAGTTGAGATTTATAATATAGAATCATACTCACCAGGTCAGCTCTTACAAGCCAGACATGGAATATTGTGTATTGATGAATTACCTGTTTTAGATCCTAGAAAACAAGTTTCTTTATTAAGCGTATTGCAAGAAGGTAAATTTACTACCGGTTCATATCCTGTTTACTTTGAACCTGATCTCAAAATAATAGCTACTTCAAATCCGATTGATTATACTCATTCTGGAAAAATAATAGAACCTTTATTTGATAGACTTCGAAGTCATATTAAGACACGTTATCCTGTAAAACTAATTGATGAAATGCTTATAATAATTCAAGAAATAAAACTAAGCGAACCAAAAAATGTTATTTTACCTATATTCGTTTTGAAAGCCCTTGCCACGATCACACAATTAGCTAGAACAAATTCAGACATTAACCAAGACAAAGGAGTAAGTGTGAGAATGTCGGTTCATTCCACTGAAGCTATAATTAGTGAGGCTGAGCGAGTAAGATCTTTAATTTATAACGTAAAGGCCGTACCTAGATTTTCAGATATTAATAGTATACATCAAACATCGAAATTTGAATTATCTGAATTAGATGATAATAATCAAAATAGATTAGATATTTTAGATAAATTGATTGCAGAAGCAATAAAGATTACAGCGAGAGAATATATCCAAAACATACAGGGCGAAGACATTATGCTGTTAAAAAATGAATTTAGTAAGAATAAGAAATTTATAGTCTCACAAAATCTTTTAGGAGATAAGAACAGCAGCAATTCACATGATAATTATGAAAATCAATTGAAAAATTTTCCGACTCTTTTAAAAATAGTTGACAGGATGATAGATATAGATGAAAATGAAAAAAATTTTTTTATTAAAAATATAGAATATAACCGAATTAATCTTAATGGGTTAGCGTTTTCTAATAAACAAGATAAAGAATATAGAGCATCGATACTAGAGTTAATACTGGAAGGGTTAAGGAATTTAGATAATCCAATTATTGATAGGAGAGAAAAGGGGATATATGAAAATGTTCACTAATAAATCAATAGATTTTATTTATTTTCCTTTTACAAAAGAATCAGATAAAACTTCAAATAAAAAGTTTGAAGATCAAGGAGAACATAACATAAATAATGATATACTGGATGACTTACTAAAATCTCTCGGAAGAGAAATTCTTAAAGAGAAAACACCCTCTGTGCAAGAATTAGAACAAACTTTACAAGAAATTATTAAAAAAAAAGGAAAGAAGAATAAATTTAACAAAGAAAACGATTTTAACTATAAAAATGATTCAAACCCATCAGATAGCAATGTAAAATCGAATCTACCGATTATTACTCACCTTATAAGGGAAGGTTATTTAAAAAATTCTGAAAAATGGTTAAGCAGTAAAGGATTCGCGAAGATTGGTGAAAAAATACTGCAAGATATTTTGAAAGTGCTAAAAAAAGGAGATTTTGGAATACATGAAACCAAAAACTTTGGATATGGGTCTCTTTTATTAGATACAACAAAAAAATACGAAATTGGTGATGATATCAGATTAATTAATATTCCAAATTCATTATTAAATTCAATTCAAAGGCTCGCCAGAGAAAATGGTAAAGTCGAAATACCAATAAAATTGGATATTGAAGATTTTGAAGAATATGAAACTATCCAAGACGTTAGAGTTTCGATAGTATATTGTATAGATCTCAGTTCCACAATGAGATATTCGACATTGTACGGGGATTTAAGTCGAATAGAAGCTGCTAAGAGAGCATTATGGTCTTTGTATATACTACATAAAAAATATTTTCCTTCAGATATAATTAATATGATAGGATTCGGTGCATTAGCTTCTAAAATAAATCCACTAGATATTCCCTATTTAAAAACGTTTGAACCTGGGGTTGATTTTCTTCATTATACAAATTATCAAGCGGCATTAAGACTAGCTAAAAAAATGTTACAAAAAAATCCTGTAGAAAATAAAAGAATAGTACTTATTACTGATGGCCACCCGAGCGCATGTTTTATTGATAATGACAAAGAGCAACAAAAAATCCTCTCACAAAGACCCTACTCTCACTTTTATATTCCTGATAAAAATACAATAAATTCTATTAAGAAAAGTCATGAAATGAATTTAGATATACATTCAGGCGCATTAGTTTATTTGTGTTATCGATATAGACAAGTAGATCAATTTATAGGAGAACGTACTATAATTGAAGCCAAAAAATGTTACAAAAAAGGAATTCAGATTGATACTATAATGATAAGTGAAGAAAACTCTATGTTGAGTTATGTAAATGAAATGGAAAAATACGTAAAAGGAAGATCATATTATATTAATCCAGATTCAATAGATAAGATGTTATTAACTGATTATATAAATAATAAAAAGAAGTTTATTCATTCAAAAGATAATTTCTAACTTATTTAGTTAATTTATAAATTAAACTCAATCTGTAATATTAACAATGAGTAATGTAGTGGAGACCATCAATTATTTAGACTGGAATGAATCTATGGATATATTAAAAAAAGCTTACAAAATAAATCTTTTTGCTCTTATAATTGGTCCTAAGGGAACAGGAAAAACATCGTTGGCAAGAAAATTTGCCTCTGAACTTAATAAGAATATTTTTTCAGTAAACTTTAGTCTTAGAACAAGAGAATCTCATTTAGTGGGAACTAAAACTATAGAGAATGGTGAAATCAACTTTGTGGAGGGAATTTTGGTAAAGTCTATGAAAGAAGGAGGAATTCTTTATTTAGATGAATTAAATGCTGCAGAACCAGATATGCTCTTAAGATTAGATGAGGCTCTAGATGATAGGAGACAAATAATATTGAAAGAAGCAGAAGGTCAGATTATTAAAGCTAGTGAAGGATGGTTTGTAGTTGCTACAATTAATCCTTTATCGCACGTTGGTACTAAAGAATTACCACCTCAACTTTTAAGCAGATTCCCAATTAGGCTAAGTTTAGATTACCCACCAGAGGAAACAGAACTAGAAATTATTAAACAACATACTTTAGTAAATAATGACAATTTAATTAATATTCAACGTGCTATAAAATTAGCAAGAGCATTAAGAGAAGCAGCGGGAGTAGAGGAACTATTTTATGGGCCTAGTTTAAGAGAAACAATTGCCTTTACTAAATTACTCAATATTGGTACCGACCCTAAGCTTGCAGCTGAAATAGTTTTTGCAAATGCCTATAATCAATGGGGAGATGTAGAGTATAGAAAAGTCATGGATATGGTTATTTCGATATTCGGTTGATAATGTGATATTGGACAATAATAAAAAATATTTAAGAAATGATATTCTGCTAGACATAGCTACATTTCTTGCACGTAGGTGGTCTAATAATGCAAAAGTCATTGTTACACTTTCTAAAGATAAACCTCCTCAGACAGATATTGAAAAACAACAGATTATCATACCAACATTAAATTATTTTCATGGTGAAGAATTTCAAAGATATAGACAATGGAGAGTTTCTTTATGGTATGAAGCAATGAGAATAAGACACACTTCTAAAGTAAAAGTCTCTCGTCAGGAGCATGCATATGGATTTATTCTTAATATTATAGAAACAAAAAGAATCGAAATATTAGGTTTACGTGGATGGCAAGGTATGACAAATGAAATAATTTTTTATGAGAGTATGTCTTGGTTGTCAAAACCTCTTCTAAATACAATATATGGAAGACATAAAATAATCGAAGCTTTTTCACAATTTTTTCTTACTGGTTATATTAAAGGGGAACTATTTGGAAATGAATTTGACAAGGTACGAGAAGCCACAGACGTTGCCAATGAGTGCATCAGAGAAGCTCTTGATAAAAGACTAGGAACAGACTGGATTTATGACAAGGTCAGAGAAATTGTAAAAATATTACAAATAGATCCTTTATTATCAATTCCTTTGACTACTCCTCGATCTAGTATAGGTCTGGCAATGAACAAATTAGATTTATTTAAGCAACTAGAAAAAATAATAAAATCAAAACTAGTCAATAAAGAATTTGACAAAGCAATAAAAGAAATTATCGAAGGAAAGGATGTTGTAAAAGAATATGAAACTTTAGTAAAAGAAAGTAAGAAATCAGAAACAAAAGGATATGACAGTTTAGAAAACTTTGACATTAGTGTTCCGAATAGAATGGATATTAATGAATCAGAAATCTATGACATAGAACTAATTCAAAAAATTAAATCAGCATTTAGAGATTGGAAAACTGGGTGGGTAGAAGTTCATCAAGAACAAGGCGATGAATTAGATACAGAAACATATATTGATTCTCAGACTAGACCTTTTCTAAGCGACTTTAAAATATCAATCAGAACAAAAGTTGTCATTTTACTTGATCATTCTAGTAGTATAGAAGAAATTGAACTAAAATATAAACAAGCGACCGTAGCGTTATGTGAAGCCCTTAGTTACTTAGGGATTGATTTTGCAGTCTATGCATTTAGTACTGAAGCAAAAAAAGTGAAATGTTGGCTAGTTAAACCACCGAAAATTCCATGGTCTCTTGTAAATGCCAGAAGATTAGCTCAAATAAGAGCAAGTGGCGGTACACCATTAGCTGAAATATACACTATTCTTTTACCTTTTATTAAATCATTCAAACCCGAGATAATGATTACATTAACGGATGGAGAGCCTTCAAATTATGATGCAGTTAAAGAAATGGTTTTAACCTACAGAAATTTGTCTATCCACATGGTAGCCCTGGGATTAGGAAAAGATTTAAATGATCTTATCAATATTGGTCACAATTTAAAATATCTTAATTACAATAAAACTCTAGCTAGTAGAGTAGAAGATATACCAAAGAAGGTTATTAAGTTGCTCAAAGTGTAATTGTTCATAAAAATAAGGATAAATATAATTATAAAATCTTAATGGAGGGATTTGTTTTCTTAAGATTTTCCCAATCTGAAATGAATGTCTTTAAGCCTTTATCTGTAAGAGGATGTAAAAACATTTTTCCAAGAATATCAGGTGGTAAAGTTACTACATCTGCACCAACTTTAGCAGACTCAATCACGTGAATTGGATGACGTATACTTGCCACAAGAATTTTAGTATTATATTGATAATTTTTGAAAATTTGGTTTATGTCTCTGATAAGACTCATGCCCTCATTACCTATATCATCAAGTCTTCCAATAAATGGGCTTACATAGGATGCTCCTGCCTTTGCAGCTAATAGCGCTTGATTAGCTGAAAAAACAAGAGTAACATTTGTTTCTATTCCTTCTTCTTTTAATTTTTTAACTGCTTTTAATCCATCAGGAATCATTGGAACCTTAATTACAACATTTGAACCATATTGCTGGAGAATATATGCTTCTTCCATTATTTGATTGATTTCAGTAGATATAACCTCTAGGCTAACTGGTCCTTGGACTATCTTTATGATTTCTCTAATGATTTCTTCCGGATCTCCACCTTCTTTTGAAAGAAGAGTAGGATTAGTTGTTATTCCATCAACCATTCCCATCTCAGAATAATGACGAATGGAAGCGAGATTAGCGGTATCAAGAAATATTTTCATTTTTTTAACTTATCAATGGTAGATAGCACAGCCCGTTCTATTTCTTTTTCGGTTAGGCCATAATGCTCTAGCAAAATATCTAATTCGGAATCTCTTGCAGACTCTCCAAATGTATCTCTAACTCCAACTCGTTTTACACTACAAGGATAATATTCAGAACATATCTCTGCTACGGCACTACCTAAGCCCCCTATTATATTATGTTCTTCAACTGTAATAATCGCGCCAGTTTCTTGTCCTGCTTTTAACACCATATCATTATCTAATGGCTTTATTGAATAAGAATCAATTATACGAGCGGATATATGGTATTTTTCTTTTAATATTTTAGCTGTTTTAAGAGCTTTATATACCATCAATCCGCAACCAATAATAGTTATGTCTGAACCATCTTTCAAAATATTTCCTTTACCTATTTGGAAGGTACTATCATTGTCATCGTAAATTATCTCTGAGGAGGGGCGAGCAAGTCGTACATAAAATGGACTTGGAATCTCTGCGATATTTTTAATTATTTTGAAAACAGATATAGAATCAGCAGGTGCGAGGACTTTCATGTTAGGAATTGATCTCATAATAGCTAGATCTTCAATTTGCTGATGTGAGGCTCCATCTGGGCCGACTGTTAAACCAGCATGAGATACTACTAATTTAACATCCAGACTAGGATAACATATTGTATTACGAATCTGATCTAAACATCGTCCAGGTAAAAATGCAGCATATGTACTTGCAAATGCTGTTTTTCCAGCAATTGCTAAACCTGCTGCAATAGAAACAAGATTAGCCTCAGCTATTCCTATATTAAAAAAACGTTCAGGAAATTGATCTCCGAATTTTTTTGTTTTTAATGAATCAGTAGTATCTGCCCCCACACAGACAACATCTTTATTAATTGTACCTAAATCAACCAGAGCATTGCCATACGCAGATCGCATATCCCCTTTTCTTAATTCAAAGTCGGTTAAGTTCATCTTCTATTCCCAGCTCATTAGCAACAGGTATCAAAATGTGCTTACGTGCAATAATCCAATCTTTTCTTGTACTATTTTCATCAGCTTTTTTTAATAGGTTTCTTTCTAACGTGACATTAGTTTTATGTTTTAACTGTAGAATTGCTGTATTTATATCTGAATTAGAAAAAACTGCGCTACCTGCTACCATAATTCGTGCTCCAGCGTCATATACACTTTGAACAGTAGAAGCATCAATACCTCCATCAGCTTCAATATATCCTTTGTATCCCCTCCTTTTTAAAGTCATATTCAATTTGCTAATCTTGGATGTTATATCAGGAATAAATTTTTGTCCAGAAAAGCCAGGATTTACAGACATAACTATTATGACATCAATATCGTTTAAATAAGAAAATGTCCATTCTGGAAGTTCAGTTTGTGGATTAATAGCTATACCTAAACTTATTCCTGCAGACATTACCTTCTCTCGAATGTAGCAGAATTTCTCATTATCACAAGTTTCAGCATGAATTGTAATAATATCACAACCAGCGTTTATATATTCCTCAATATGGTCGTATGGTTTTTCAATCATTAGATGTGCATCAAAGGGTATATTGGTTATTGGTCTTAATTTTTTAATTGTATCTGCTAAAAACGTAATATTAGGGACAAATATTCCATCCATCACATCTAAATGTATAATGTCTGCTCCACCTCTTTCAACTTTTTTTATTTTTTCTTCATAATTTTCTTTTTCCCCTGCGATTATTGAGGGTGCTATCATATATTCTCCTTCTAATTCTTCGATTAATAATGGAATATGCAAATTATGAGGTGCTTTACCATGCCATTGAGGATTATTAGCCATATGTTTAATCCCATTTCCTTTTACGGTATTTGCAATTATAATAGTAGGTTTATCCTTGATTTCACTAGCTTTGTTCAATGCATCCATTATTTGTTCAACTTTGTGTCCATTAATTTCTATTACATTCCAGTTAAAAGCCACCCATTTATCACGTACTGGATCCAGAGGCATTATATCCTCGGTAAACCCGTCTTGTTGAATTTTATTTCGATCCAAAATTGCTACAAGATTATCTAATTTAAATTTAGGTGCAGTCATTGCAGCTTCCCATACTTGACCTTCATTTGTCTCACCATCACCTAGTAAAACATACACATTGTTATCTTTATTATCAATAACATTTGCCAAAGCAATTCCAATTGAAACAGAAAGACCTATACCTTCTGAGCCTCCAGAATATTCTACTCCGGGTACAGAATGATGTTCTAAAAGTTTTGAATACCTTACAGGATGACCTTGCAATCTAGATCCAAATTTCCTTAAATCTTTCATTTCATTTTTTGGAAAATATCCCGCTACTGCCAACGTTGCATAGTAACCTGGAGCCGAGTGTCCTTTTGAATTAATAAAATAATCTCTTCTTGCCCAGGTGGGATTTGAAGGATCATGACGTAATTCCCTAAAATATAATACACCCATGATTTCAGCAGCAGAAAAAGAGGCTCCTGGGTGTCCGGATCCTGCTTCAGCAATTCCTTTGATAGCATTAATTCTAATCTCTTGAATTTTTCTTTTTAGATCTAGGTAACGCATGTGAAATATCATATATCAATACCTTCAAACCACAAATGTGGCATAGAGAAACAAAATATAAAGAAAGATAAAAATCTAGCTGGAGAAATGATTAAAGTATTCACATCAATTAAAACTCAATTCAATAATTTAAAATATTATCGTTGTTTTTCATAATTTATGTTAAAAATTATAGCAGATGAAACAAAGATAAGTAAAAAAAGAACAGAACTTTTGGTTATTGGCTGTTTTCTCAATGAAGATTATTCAGATTTACTTAATAAATTCAATGAGGAAATAAGTATTGCAGGAAAAGAAATTATTTCCAATATTCATAAATTTGGACTATTGAATGAATTACACACATTTGCAAAACTACCCGCTAGAAAAATATTATTTGCAGGATTAGGTAACAAAAATGAATTTAATACAGAAAAATCAAGAATCATTTCTGGAAAAATAATTCAATATGCAAAAGAATTCAAAATAAAAGAACTTTCTATTATTACATTTAATTTCTCTAAAGATATAATGGAATCATTTGTAGAAGGAATTATACTTTCATCTTATTCATTTGAAAAATTTAAAAATTCCAACAACAATAATACTATCGATAAGGTTTCGATATTGATAGAATCAAATTCAAAAGAATCTCAAAAAATAATCAATGAAACATCTGTGATATGTCAATCTGTGAATTTAGGTAGAGAAATCAGTAATTTACCTCCTAATGAATGTTCGCCAGAATATCTTGCAAAAATAGCGTTGGATTTAAAAAATCAAGGAATTAAATCTAAGGTTATAAGTCTGGATTCTATGAAAGATATGGGATTAAACGGAATAGTTTCTGTAGGAGGTGGTAGTATCAATACTCCTAAACTAATAGTATTGAAATATGAAGGGACTAAAAAAGAAGAGAATCCAATTTTACTTGTAGGTAAAGCAGTAACATTTGATTCTGGTGGAATCTCGCTTAAACCAAGTGAGAAAATGGAGGAAATGAAATTTGATAAATGCGGTGGTGTAAACGTTATTGCAATTATGAAATCATTATCTTCTTTAAAAATAAAACATAAAGTGATTGGAATAGTTCCTGCAGTTGAAAATATGCCTTCTAATTCTTCTTACAGACCTAGTGACATTATCAAGATGTATAATGGAAAAAGCGTGGAAGTCATTAACACAGATGCAGAGGGTAGATTAATACTTGCAGATGCACTCTCCTTTGGAATTAAGCAATATAAACCCAAACTAATAATTGATATGGCCACATTGACAGGAGCTTGTATTATAGCACTAGGTAGTAATATAGCAGGCATAATAGGTAATGATGAAAAATTAATCAAAAAAATTCTTGACATATCCAAAGTTACCGATGAAAAAATGTGGGAATTACCATTATTAGAGGATCATCATGAGCAGATAAAAAGTAAAAATGCAGATATTAAAAATATCGGAGGACGAGCTGCTGGGGCCATCACTGCAGCAGCTTTTTTGTCAAATTTTGTAGAAAATACACCATGGGTACATCTTGACATTGCAGGAACAGCATGGAATCAGGAAGGAAGTTTGTCAAAAACATATAATCCACCAGGAGCAACAGGTTTTGGGATACGAACAATAATCAAGTTTATTATGAGTGAAGGTCTATAAAATTTAACATCCTTTAATATAATTTATAATTTTAGAACGCCAGCACTGCCCTTTCCCAACCACTCACGTAGGTCAGTACTAGGCAGCGACGACAGGTTTGACTTCCGGGTTCGGTATGAGTCCGGGTCGCGCCCTGCCACTATGACCGGCTAAATAAAAAGTATCATAAGGTTAATTTATTCGTTTTTAAACCTTCAAAACACACTTAACAACAATCAAAAATGCAACCTAGCAAGAGATATAATACATAAATGTAAAACATATAAACAAATGGGAAACCCTGAATCAACGGCGAGAGTAGCAGTTTTGGATGAAGAATTATGTAAACCAAAAAAATGTGGATTAGAATGTATTATTTATTGTCCAGTAAATAAAACAGGGGGTAAATGCATTGTTCAAAGGGAAGAAGATGCAAAAGCAGTGATTTCCGAAGATCTATGTACTGGTTGTGGAATATGTGTAAAAAAATGTCCCTTTGAAGCAATTGTAATAGTAAATTTACCAAAAGAATTGGGTGAACATAAAATTCATCAATATGGAATAAATTCTTTTAGGCTCTATCATTTACCGACTCCAAAGAAAGGTTCTGTTGTAGGTCTGCTTGGTAGAAATGGTATGGGCAAATCTACTATTGTAAATATATTATCAGGTAATCTTAAACCTAATCTTGGCAATTATGATTCAAATATTCAATGGGAGTATGTTATTGAAAAATTTCACGGTTCTGAATTAAAGTCACATTTTGAAAGCATTGCTAATGGGAATTTTAAAGTGTCGATAAAACCTCAGCTCATCTATAAAATACCAAAGGTGTTCAAAGGAACTGTAGATGAAATTTTAAAGAAATTTGATGAAAATAAAACTGCAGATGAAATCTCTGAGAAACTAGGTTTGAAAAATTCCCTGAATAAAAACCTAAATGAATTAAGTGGAGGAGAATTACAGAGATTAGCCGTCACTATTGCTGCAATTAAAGATGCAGAGTACTATTTCTTTGATGAACCATCATCATATAATGATATTTATCAAAGATTAGCCGTAGCTAAAGTAATACAAAATCTTGCTTCAAAAGGAAAAACAGTTATGGTTATCGAGCATGATTTAACTTTATTAGATTATTTATCGGACTATATTCATATACTATATGGTGAATCTGGAGCTTATGGAATTGTTTCCAGTTTACAGTCTACGAAGGCAGGTATCAATAATTTTCTAGACGGTTTTATTCCCTCCGAAAATATAAGATTTAGAGAGAAAAAATTCAGATTTGATACATTCAATCCTATTGATGATTTTATTTTAAACAATATTATTAGTCAATATTCAGAATTAGAAAAAAATTTTAACGCATTTCGTCTAAAAGTTTCCGAGGGAAAAATAAGAAAAGGTGAGGTTTTAGGAGTTATTGGTGCAAATGCATTAGGAAAAACAACTTTTATGAAAATGATTGCAGGAGTAGAAAATGTGGATAATGGAAAGATAGAAACTAATGCTAAAATTTCATATAAACCACAATATATAACTCAAGAATATGATTCTGATGTTAAGTCATTATTATATACAGCATATCAAAATATTCTAGAAGGAAGTGTTGCAGAGGAACAAATTATTATTCCAATGGGAGTTAAAAAACTGTATGAAAAAAATATAAAGAATCTTAGTGGAGGAGAATTACAAAAAGTAGCAATAGCAATATCATTAATGAGAGATGTTGATATTTATGCATTAGATGAACCTTCAGCTTTTCTAGATATTGAGGAGAGAATAGCATTAGCAAAATTTATTCAGAGGTTTGTAAGAGCGCAAGGAAAATCAGCAATAATTATTGATCATGATATGCAGTTAATTGATATAGTTTCTGATTCTTTAATAATATTTAATGGGAAGCCAGGTTTAGACGGTATAGCGAGCAAACCCATCTCTAAGATAGAAGGTATGAACCAATTTCTTAGAGAATTAGCTATTACGTATAGAAGGGATGAGACTACTGGAAGACCACGAGTAAATAAAAATGGAAGTCAATTAGATAAATTACAAAAAAATTCAGGAGAATATTACTACATAAAAAGATAAAGACATGGGATCAATGCTTAAAAATGCATTAAAAGATGTATTTACAAAAGAAGAAATTGAAAAGGTTTATTCATCATTTGATATAATTGGCGATATAATAATAATTAAAATTCCAGAGGAACTCGATGGGAAAAAAGAGATCATAGCAAAAATACTGATAAATAAAATTAAGACAGTAAAAACTGTTTTTCAGCAAATCTCTTCAGTACAAGGAGAGTACAGAACAAGAAGACTATGTTTTTTAACAGGGATCAATAAATCACTTACAGAATATAGAGAATATGGATGTATGTTTAAAGTAGATGTATTAAAGACATATTTTTCTCCTCGTCTTGCGACTGAAAGACTTAGAGTTTCGAAGTTGATAAGAAATAATGAAGTAATCGTTAACATGTTTGCAGGAATAGGAACTTATTCAATTATTCTTGCAAAAAAAAATCCTGATTGTCTTGTGTATAGTATAGATTCGAATCCTGATGCACACGATTTATGTATTGTTAATTCCAAGTTAAACAAAGTTCAAGACAGAGTTATTCCTATTTTGGGTGATGCTAGAACAATTATATCTACTCAATTAAAGGGTAAAGCTACAAGAGTTCTTATGCCACTTCCAGAACAAGCAGCAGAATTTATTGATTCAGCGGTTATGGCTCTTGAAAATAATAAGGGAATTATTCACTATTTTGCACATATTAAAGCCAAAAGTAAATTGAATGCATTAGAAGAAGGAAAAGTACATTGCCATAATAATTTCCAATGTTACCAATATAAGATAATTTGTGGAAGAGTAATAAGAGAGGTTGGTCCTAGAATATATCAAACGGTTTTTGATTTAGGGATACTTTAAATATTATCATCTGTAATTTCACTAGGATTAGAAGTAGAAATCATAGTATATCCAATCCATATGAATACGGAAACAATTATTCCTACAGTTCCTACAATGGTAAGTTTTATTATAAGCAAATCCAGACTTGAAGCAAATAATAGATATATATATATTAGAAAAATTACTGTAGGAACAATTAAAAGAAAAATGCCAGTAGGTCTGTTACTTTTCATTATCATAAAAAAACCAATTTAAATATTATATATCTAACTAAGATCTTTGGCCATTAAAAAGGCGTCTTCACCGTCACGATAGTACGATTTTAATCGAGATTTTATAATAAAACCTAGTTTTTTGTATAGTTGAACTGCACTTTCATTGCTAACTCTAACTTCTAAATAGATTTCATCGGTTTTTTTAATAATAACACCATTAATTCCTTCTAGCATTAATGCTGTTCCTACACCTTTTCCTTGATGTTCTTCTAAAACTGCAACGGATACCACATGGCCCTTCTTTACAAAACCTAACTTTCTGAAATTTGAGAATCCAAATTCTATTTTACACATAATGTAACCAACTATCTGATTTTTTATTTCCGCCACAATAAATGCTTCAGGTAATTCTGCTAAAATAGAACTAAAAAAATAATCAGAATAATGTTCTGGAAGTGTTATCATGTTTATATTAATAACAAATGGGAGATCTTTTTCTTCGCAACTACGAATAACATAACCACCAACACTTCTAAGAATAGATTGCAATTTCTATATTTAACTTGACAAGGTATTTAACTTTATATAATAGGACAAATTCTTATTAAAAAGTAAATAGATTGAAGGTATATCCGATTAAAAATAATTCTTATTGTTTCATCAAAAATGTAATACTCGGATCAGGGCAAATCATAATCTTATTTGATTTTCCATAACGTGCAAGCATATTTTGTAAAACTTCTTTAACATTATTAAAAGTATTAAATCCTAATTTTGTTTTAGTATAATGGAAAGGTATTGAAGAAACTAGGCCTAGGTTATACTCATTCTTTAAATTCTCAAGGTAAATTAGGTGCTCTAATCCATTTATATACTTGATTTTTTTGATTTGAGAAAGATTCAATTTACCTTCTAAATACATAGTTAAAGCACCATCACCTATACCATGGCTATTTTCTGCTAGTAAAACAGCCATTCCTTGATTTTTTAAAATTCCAATAGAATTCCATAATGAATATAACGAGTTAGTAAGAGTGGTATGATTTTCCGGTTCTGCACCTGCACTAATTATTAATGACTTTTGCTCATTGAAATTAAAATTCGTTTTTGATTTAAAATCTGAAATTGACGATATAATAAATGTTGAATTAAATCCACAATAAATATGAGAAATTCCATATTGATTAGATAAAACCTCGATAGAATAGAAACCTAATTTATCATAAAACTCTAATGCTATTTTAAGTGGATCGCCTATTTGACCAGAATTAGGACTTATAATTTCATTAGAATGAAAAATTTCATCCATCAAACCATTTACACAATTTCTTATCAGTATAGAAGGAGTTCCACTGAAGCCAAAAAGAGGTTCATAACCAATCTTTGAAATAAAAATAACATTATCAAATTTTTTGATGTTTTCATAAAAATCTTTTTTATCCATTTGAAAAATTCTAATATTATCATCAAAATGAGTTTTAATTTGAAGAAAATATTCGTAAAATGTTCCAATTTCAATTTCCTTTGTGATATCAGTTTTATTAATTTCTATTAAAAAAGATATTATTTTTATAATAGATTTTGAAGAGGATAATGGAAAAATGAGAGTTTTCTTTGAAAACTTCATATCAGTTAGAATTTCCTTTATATTTTCATCAGATAACAAAGTTAACTCTGGATAACAGTGCAGTAAATTTTCTTGTTTAATATCTAACACTACATCTGTGGAACCATAACCAAGCCATATTTCTGGCATGGATATGATTATAAAGAATTAAAATAAATCTTTTTCATATTAGATAATGAACAATAGTATACAACTAACCTTGCAGCGTTCCTATAAACTCTCATTCTTTAAAGTTTGGTAATTTCACTAGCGAGTGGTAAAAATGTCTTTTTTATATTGATTCAAGGTTAATGCAAAGTTTTCCTAAAATATTTCATCACCCAACAATAGCATTACGAGATAAATTCAACCGAAAATCTCCAATTTGATATGCTTGCTAGAATTTCTACTTCTGGATTAATTTTTATTTCTGTACTAACATAGGAAATGTTTAGATCACTAATTTATATTAGATATTAACGAATGTTTAAGGAAATATTATTTAGTTGAAGAAAAGTCGGAAAAAACTTAAAAAATACCTTTAATTTATGATATAATTACTACAGGACACTCTTTAAACAAAGCTATTGAAAATATTAGAAATAATAGAGGAATAGTCAAAAAGATTTTATGTATATTTTAAGAGATACAATAAAAAATTTTAATGTAAATTGAATAACTTTACATTTTATTAATTATCAAAGAGTTGGCAAATATTATCTATAAAAAAGAGTGGATAAATAAAGATAAACGTAGTAGTACAAAAATAATTACCCCTCATATATCATAAGGTTCTTTTCTTCTAATAAATTATGAAGATTATGTACAGCACGATATACTTCTGCTTCTTTTTTAGCTCCAGTACAAACTAACTTCCCACTTGCAAACAGAAGGATAACTGTTTTGGGGTCTAACATTCTATGAATTAATCCAGGAAATTGTTCAGGTTCATACATACTGCGAGGAAGAACTCTAGCAGCTAATTCTAAGTGAATTTTACCTCCTAAACTTGCAGATGCAACTATATTTTGTATTTCAATTATAGGCTCATTTTCAATTTGGATACTTCCTTTTTTCAACTTTTGAACGACACTTTTGACGGCTTTAATTGCCTGATCTTCTGATTTGGCTCCTGTGCATACCATTTTTCCCGAGCTAAAAATTAAAGTAGCGGTTTTTGGAGATTTAAGTCTAAAAACAAGTCCCGGAAATTGATCTGGGTGATATTCAACATCTGGAAAGATTTGTGTGATTTGATTTAGATTAACTGTTTGATTTATAGTTGCTGAAGCGACAACATTCTCAATACTTACAATGGGTTTAGTTTGCGGCATACTGGTATGCGGTTTGTGGGCTATATAAATATATTATATAAACTTTTATAAAAATGATTTTGGAGATCATTTATCATTAACCCATTCTTACCTAGTTAACCAATATTATATAAACAAGAATTTTATAGTCATTATAATGTCATTTAGAATTGACAAAGATTCATTAGGAGAGTTTAAAGTTCCTGACAATGCATATTATGGTCCATTTACCGCTCGTGCATTAGGACAGTACAACGTAACGGGTAATAAATCTCATCTTAACCTTATAAAAGCTTATGTTATGATTAAAAGATCAGCAGCGTTAACTAATTTTGAATTACAAATCTTAGATGAGAGAATTGCCCGAGTAATAATTCAAGTTTGTGATGAAATTTTATCAGGACAATTCTTAGATCAATTTGTTGTAGATGCTATTAATTCCGGAGCCGGTACTGCTGTTAATATGAATACAAATGAAATAATCGCAAATCGTGCTCTAGAAATATTGGGAAAAAGTAAAGGCGATTATAGGATTATTAGTCCTAATGATCATGTTAATATGTCTCAATCAAGTAATGATACATTTCCAACAGCAATGCATATTGCGATATTAATGAATATTAATTTAGTTATAAAATCTCTTGAGGTATTGATTGCATCTTTGAAAATCAAATCTATTGATTTTAAAAATATTATAAAAATTGGACGGACTCATCTTATGGATGCTATTCCTGTAACACTGGGCTCTGAGTTTGAGGTATATGCATATGCATTAGAGAGAGCTAAAGAAGAAATTATCAATAGCCAAAGAAAATTAGAGTTCATTGGAATAGGTGGAACAGCAGTTGGAACTGGTGTCAATACGCCTAAAGGCTATCGAGAAAAAATTGTTAAACATCTTTCTAACATTTCTGGGCTAAATTTAAAAATGTCTGAAAACCTTTACTTTTTCCTCCAAAGCAAATTCTATATAGCTGATTTTTCTTCAGGATTAAGGAACTTGGCAATTGAACTAATAAAAATGGCTAACGATCTAAGACTTATGGCTTCTGGCCCCATAGCAGGCTTAGCAGAAATACTCATTCCAGCAGTTCATGCAGGTTCTTCTATCATGCCAGGAAAGGTCAATCCTTCTTTGGCTGAATGTTTAAACATGATTTGCTTTGATATTATAGGAAAGGATGTTTCTGTATCCATGGCTGCACAAGCAGGTCAGTTTGAATTAAATGTCATGTTGCCAGGAATGCTAAAGAATGTATTGGATGCCACTGACATGTTAATAAATTTCTTGCCAATTTTTGCAACGAATTTTATTAATGGAATTCAAGCAAATTCTGAAAGATTAAAACAACAAGTAGAAACAAGTCCTATTCTCATAACCTTATTAAATCCATATATTGGATACTTGACAGCAGCAGAAATATATAAAGAATCGTTAAAAACAGGTAGAGGAATACGAGAACTAATTTTAGGAAAAAAATTGATGACTGAAAAGGAATTAGAAGATGCACTATCTTATGAAAGAATCATAGGATTAGTTTAAATAGGAAAAATAGTTTGGAAAGGGCAGTAGTAGCACTTAAAGCTCGTAATTCAGAAACAGAATAAATAACGGCGAGATCGAATATTTAAGTAGATACCTCGGGTCTGATAATGACAAAGAGATAAATATTATTTAGATATTCTTTTTTTTTACGGTATACATTAGATATAGCCTAAATTAATACATCTTGAGATTCTAATTTATTTGAATTATAATAATAAAATATATGATTTTACCTAAAGATTATACTTTATAAAAAAAATATAAGTTTGAAATAGCACTTAGTTTCTATAAATTGTATATTAGATATTATCTAATTTCTTATATTGCAGAAATTTGTTTATTAACTATGCATCCAGAGGACCTAAATAAAATTTGGTTTTGTGAAGATTGCCAAAGTAGTTTTTTTTTCAATTCAGATGCTGAAGATCATAAAGAAAAAACTGGACATTCAAAAATGAGAAAATTTAGTTCTGTCTCAGGTGAAATTATACCAAAATAAAGCATTTTGGGTTTGTTTATTTGCTTTATTTGTATCAACTATAATTCATTTAACTCATATAATTTTGTCAAGAATTTATTATTAGTTAAGGATTTTAAAATTTGTATTGGTAATTAACATTAGATTATATATAGATATAATAAATATTTTTCAAAAGTAACTGGATAAGAATATGGAGAAAATTTTTTAACGAAATACATCCTAGAATTTTTCCTTATTTTGTTAGTATTTATAATTAGTTATAGAGTTCTCATTCCCATAAAACAATAAACTTTTAGTAATATCATGAAACAAAATGAAGTAATGTAAGATAACTACATTAACAAAATAAATAATTGTTAATCTTACCACTTAAAATTGTAGCATAGATATCTAATTAATATTAGATAAAACTAAACGATATTTTCTAAATCACCTATTTTTTCTGACAAGAGATTAAAACCTTGTTGCCAAAATCTTTTGTCAGAGATATCGAAACCAATTTCAGTTAGTAAAGTTTCTGGGTTTTTTGATCCCCCTGCAGAAAGTAAATTCAAATATTCTGGAATGAAAGATTTTCCCTCTTTTTGGTACATTTTAAATAATGATAAAACAAGAAGGTTACCGAAAGCGTATGCATAACAATAAAAAGGAGTATGATAAAAATGGGGTATATATGTCCATTCCCACATAAAATCATCGGAAACAATTACAGAATTTCCAAACTGATCTTGGAGATTCTTTTGATATAAAGATGAGATATTATCGATATTAGCATTGTTTTCAATGACTTTATTATGTGCATCAATTTCAAATAATGTAAAATATGATTGTCTCATAATAGTTGCATACATATCATCTATTTGTTCTGCTAATAGAATAGATCTTTCTTGTTCTGTCATTTCTTCTGCTAACTTTTCATTCAACAACATCTCGGCAAAGACAGAAGCTGTTTCAGCTAAAGGAAGAGGAGCATGAGAGACAGCGATTGGGAGGTTTGAAGAACAAATACTATGTATAGCATGTCCAAATTCATGAGCCATTGTAGAAATATCACGATACATACCATCATAATTCAATAGAACATATGGAGTTAGTTTAGGAGTAATAGTAGAACAAAATGCTCCGCTCATCTTTCCCTTTCTTATTTCTGCATCAACATGGTTTTTATTAAAAACTATTTCTGCATAATCTCGAAATTTAGGATCGAATGACTCAAAAACATTTAAAACAATGTTCACTGCTTGCTCATAGGTATATCTTTTTTGTATGATTCCTTGTTTAATGAGAGGGGCGTACAAGTGATAACGTTCTAGTTTTTTTAATTTTAACATTTTTGCTTTTAAATTGAAATATTTATGAAAAATAAAAGAATTTTTCTTGCATGTGTCCAATAATGTAGATACTACAGTATCACTTATATCATTATAGACATTTCTTACAGAAATTGGTGAATCAAAACTACGAAGTTTAATATTTTCATCATGCCATTGTACTATTAAATTTAAATATATCTCACCTAAAACTCCGCTATTTTTTTTATATACATTGAACAATGATTTATATGCGGCTTTCCTTTCCTCTGATTTGTTACTTCTTACTAGTGACATTAATTTTTCCTTATTTATAATTTTTTTTCTTTTTATTTTGTTATTTTTTTTTATTTCAAGAATAAATTCAAAATTATTTGTCATTCGATCATATATTTTGACTAATGCATTGGGTCCAGTCACTTCGAGTATATTAACAATTTTTTCTTCCTTTTCAGATAAAGTATATTTACCTAAAACTCTTTTATGTGTAAGAAAATGTTTATAAACTGGATCGATAGTATGAATAATTCTATTTGCATCTTTTTCTTTTAGAGTATTTTTGAACCATATATCAAAAAAGATTAAATTATTAGAAATTTCAGTACCTAATAACTCCATTTCTGTAACGAATGCAGAATATTCATTAGAAGAAGTATTGGATGAGTATTGCAAATGTGCAAAACCTATTACCGTATTTAAATTCTCTGAAATCTTCTCCAATTGTAATAGCATTTTAGAAAATTTTTGTAAAGAAATATTATCATTTAGTAATTCACGGTTTTCTTTGAATTTTTTGACATCATTATGTAATATTTTTAAATAATTTTTTATATTATTTTTTTCCCCATCTACTAAGTCTGATAAATCCCAATACCCTAACTGAGGTTTTTGTAATAGAATCATGAGTATATAAAAAAATTTATAGCCTTGTATTAATAGTTATCAATTAAGCTTATTTTAAACTCACATTAATTTTTATAAAGTGTATTAAATTACGTTTCCAAGTCTAATTACAAAGCATATTTACCATTCATAGAAATTATTAATATAAATCAAATGGTATTTGAAAGAATAATTTATCTTAAATCTTCCAACAGACTATCGTCACGGTAATTGTTTGGATCTAATCTGAATCCTTTTGTATTTTCATAGGGAATGTCACTTAGCTTAAGATGATAATCCAAATTTTGTCTTTTATATTGCTTTGTAAGCCATAAAACGAATTGTTGTTCAAGAGTTATTCCTTCTTCCTTGGTAATTTCTGGAAAATTTACTATCAATTTTTCTATAAGAGAAAGGTCAAAATATATGTTGAAGAAATCCCATCCTAAAGCAGCACCATTAGATGACACTTCACAATTAATTTGTGAGCCAACGGAAGATCGCAAATATTCTATTAATTTAACTATTTTCTTTCTTTCTTGCTCAAAATTCAAACAAGACCCAGATATTATAATCATTGGAGGTTTTTCTGAGAATTTTTTCAATACTAATATATATAGAATTAGAATATAAAAACAAAGCTAAAAAAATCCTTTATTAGTTGTTGAATAACACAATAAAATATGATTAAGTTTTGGCATTATCCTGTTTAAAAATGATGATTGGTAAATTTAGGTAGAGGAAACTTTTCTTTAGTTCATAGTTTTTGTAGATATTAAAGAAAAAAAATGATGAGGAATAATTCAAAAGAATTATTGAAACCAAATAAGATATAGCTTTCACATAATTCTATAGTCTATAAGAATACTCCTAATGATTCCTTCCTCTCTTCTCATAAATTTGAAGTTAGAGCATTTTATGCATGTTCATTTTCGAAATGACATTTAGTATATCTCTTTTTTCTTATCTTTAACTTTTATAATTGGTCCTATTAATATTCTTTTTTCACTTTTTACAATAAGAAATAATAACAAACTTTAGAGCTATGATGAAATTTCATCAATACCAATACGTAAAAGTATTTAATCATACAATTATCTAGACTTATATTTTAATTACTTCTAATTCAATATCCTTCAGTAGATTCATTATTCTTTGTTTTTCATTGCCCAAACCCTTTTGGTCAATTATTATATGTGTAACTTTTTCATAACATTTTGAAATCATTTGGTTTAGCATATCTTTATCAATAGTAAACAAATTATATTTATTTGCTATATGACCTATTCCATACTCAGTATGTAGTATTACTTCATTGAATTTGGAACCATAATGATTTCCTCCTAATCCTATTGCAATATCTTTTGCCGGACAAATCTTTTTTGTTAATGTATCTAATAAAGAATCACATACGAATGATGCATTCTCAATATTAATCCATTGGTCTTCAGAGGAACCTATTTCAACAAACATAACAGGTTTTTTTATACTAGTGGGACCGTGATGTGTAGTTTCTATAGTTATATCACACAAAGGAACTTTTTCTCTTAATTGGAATATTTTTAAAAGATAATTCTTTTGCAATGAGGGATATGCAATTCCTAACTCGAATTTATTTCCCCCTAAAGGATTTGTACAATAATTTCCCGGAAAATGACAAGTCAACGATGGAATCTTACTTTTGGATTGATGTCTAGAAAGAAAAATCAAAACATCGGTTTCGTTGCATCTGGCATCTATACTATCAGAAAATAGTAATTGGTGTGGAGATATACACATGGAAATATTATCGTACAAAGAAGAAGTCAAATAGCAATTTTTTATTTCTTTGAATTTTCTGTCTTCTTGTAAATATTTCATCATTGTTTTACTAGCGGGATCGATTTCTGAAGTAATTAAGGTAAATAACATATAATTCAATAGTCTAAAAACCATAATATTTTAGTAATTGCATCAATTAATTATTAAATTGAAATCCAAAACATTTAACATTAACACAAAACATTCTAAAAGTATGAATAATTGGGAAGAAAATAATCAAGACGATCGGGATGATCGAAATATTCTTACTTTACCCAATATAAAATATATAGTGGAAGCATTAAATGTATTGCTTCAAACTAATTTGGATGGAGAAAAGAGATCCCAAGTTATTAGTTTAAGAGAAAAACTAATCAATAGGTCCAGTTCAATCATAAACGATTTTAATTGATTAAAATATTCTATTTTTGAACTTTTATTGTGATTTCCAATTTTTTACAGTATCTCTTAAGTGAGTCAAGGATCGAATCTGACCACCATTAATTTTTTTGTACAAAGACCAATATATTTCACGGTTAACATCATTTCTGTCTTTTAATACTTTCAAATGGTATCTCATTGCTCTTATTTTTTTTACGTATAACTCTTTTTTTCCTGTTCTTGCTGTTTTACGACCTTTCTTAGACCCAGCGCCAGTTCCATGTTTCTTTTTTATATCTAATTTTGCTTTAGCTTTACCTCGAGACGTTCCTTTGGGCTTTGATGTCCATATAACTCCATTTTTAATTAAAGATCTAATATCTTCTCTCGTTATAGAATCCGCTATATCATCAAGCTTATCAGGTTCAAATTTAACTCGATTAGAACCAACACTAAGTATTCGAGCTACTAATTCACGTTTCTTTTTAAGATTTACAACCATATCTATTCATTCTCCTTTATTTGTGATTTATTTTGTAATTTAGAATCTTTTCCTGGGTTCAAAACTTTAAATCCCAATTCCGCTGCTTTAGTCAAAATTTGTTTTTTCTTTAATTTTCCAACGATATGACCTATTCTTACAGCATCTTTTTTTGAATCTAATAATAACAGATCATTGGTATTGTAGACTAAATTATCAGTATAACCTGATGGATGAAGTCCCCTAGCGACCTTTGGGCCTCTATATCCAACTTTTACTAATTGCGGAACGCCAGAAACTTGTAGTCTCATTTTATTATCTTTCCCTTTAGGCTTCCTCCAGTTTTCTGCAAGCCTGTCGTATCTCCAGCTTTCTTGTCTTACAAATTTAGGTCGGTGTTCAGATATTTTTTTCCTTTTTTCTAGCAGTTCCTTATTAATAACCATGAGTAAGCAGTTAAAATAGAAATTTAAATTTCAATAAATATGTTTCCTTCTGACAAAGAAAGTGGATATAAAATCAAGTCACTATTAAAAAATATGCTAGATAACACAAAGGTTAATAATTACAAAAAAAAATATATTTATGGGAAAATATGAATTACCTCCAGTACCTTACAATTATGATGCACTAGAACCATATATTGACGCAAGAACTATGGAAATCCATCATACCAAACACCATCAAACTTATACAGATAAACTCAACGCAGCACTTGAGAAATGTTCTACTGAAATTCAAGAAAAAGACATTGTGGAAATATTATCTAATCTTGATCAAGTTCCTGCTGATCAAAAAAGTGCAATCAACTTTAACGGAGGAGGATTTGATAACCATCGAATATTCTGGCATAACATGAAAGCAAATGGAGGAGGTGAGCCAAGTGGACCGATTGCTAATGCAATAAATTCGTCATTTGGAAGTTTTTCAGACTTTAAAGAGAAATTCTCTTCTACGACCACATTGATTCAAGGCAGTGGTTGGGGTTGGCTTGTCTACAATCCATCTACCAATAAAGTAGAATACAAAGCAATGCCCAATCAGACCAGTCCAAGAACCGAAGGGTTAATACCACTTTTAGGATGTGACGTATGGGAACATGCATATTATCTCAAATATCAGAACAAACGGCCTGACTACATTTCTGCTTGGTGGAATGTTATAAACTGGGAAGACGTTTCACAACGTTTTGATAAGATCAATACATAAAGGTTTTCTTTTCAATTACTTTTTTTTAATACATCAAATATTATGTTAAGTAATACGAAAAGATGATAATATTTTATTAATCATTGGCTTGAATGTTTTATAATCATCATCATTAGAAGTGAATTCAATATGAAATACATTATTAGGATTTTTTAGAAAGATATATTCTTCTTTGTTTATAATTAATCCTGATTGTGGAGGCGAAAATGAATAGTGTATATATTTATTTTTGTTGGACATATTTTCTATAGTTGATATATTTATGTTTGTTATAGTTTTCTTTAGTTTTTCTAAATATGAATTAAAGTGGCTAGAAAAAGTATCTTCTGGATCTAGAATTTTGGATTTAATAGTAAAATATTCTTGAAATGTATCTAGAGGAGCCTCTAATGGAGAAATAAAACTAATTATTATAGAGAGATCATTATCTGAAAATTGATCTCTAAATTCTACATATGTCCAATCTGATGGATACATTAATTCCAGAGTATAATTTTCATTTTTATACGATTTAAAATCATCTGTAGATGTAGATGATTCTGCAAAAATTTGATTAAAATTAAAGAGTAATAATAAAAATGATTGTAATAACACTAGTGACCAGAATAAATTCATTTTATATTTTTAATATTAATGGAAGTTATTTCCTTAATATGGTAACAATTGGTACAAAGATTATTTGTTAGACATAATTATAAAAATTTAAGTGAGAGATACTTCTATATAGACATCATCAGGTATTCTCAATCTCATAAGCTGTCTAATAGCTTTATCATCTGCACCTAAATCAATTACTCGTCTATGAATCCTTAACTCATATTTATCCCATGTATTTGTCCCTTGTCCACACGGAGATTTCCTTGTTACTACTTTCATTTTTTTTGTAGGCAGTGGATAAGGGCCTTTTAAATTGATACCACTTTTTTCACCTATTCCTTTTATTTCAGAACAAACACCTTCTAAGGTAGAAAGATTGGTGCTTGTTAGTTTTATTCTAGCTTCCTGAGGCATTGTAAGATTTCACTTTACTTCTTTTCGTATTTTTCTGTAATTGATTTAACAACTCCAGCAGCAATTGTAGTACCCATATCCCTTAATGCAAATCTACCGATTTCAGGGAATTCTTTGAAAGTTTCTATAGCAAGAGGTCTGACTGGTCTAATTCTTACAATTGCTGCATCTCCTGTTTTAAGAAATTTTGGTTTTTCTTCTAAAATTCCGCCAGTTTTAGGATCAATTTTGGCAACAAAATCCGATAAAGTCGCTGCGACTTGTGCTGTATGAGCATGTAATACTGGTGTGTAACCTGGCGCCATAGCAGTTGGATGGTGGATTACTATTATTTGAGCTTCAAATTCTTTAGCAACACTTGGAGGGTTATCTGGATGTCCTATAACATCTCCTCTATGGATAGATTTTTTGTCAATTCCTCTTAAATTAAATCCTATATTATCACCTGCTTCGGCTGAATTCATCTGAGTATGATGAGTTTCTATAGATTTCACTTCTCCGGTTACTCCTGCAGGCATGACTATTACCTTATCATTAGCCTTAACAATACCTGTTTCTACTCTACCTACTGGAACAGTACCTACACCCGTAATTGAATATACATCTTGAATTGGAATTCTCAAGGGTTTCCCAATTGGTTTTTCTGGCGGATCGAAAGAATCTAGTGCTTCTAACAAAGTTTGACCTTTATACCAACCCATATTTTCAGATTTTTTTGCTAAATTATCACCTTTCCATCCAGATACAGGTACAAAATTTACTTTACTGGTATTATAACCCACCATTTTCAGCATTTTTTCTGCAATACCTTTAACTTCATTATATCTTGCTTCTGAATAGTTGGAATCATCCATTTTATTTAATGCAACTACTACTTGTCCTACCCCTAATGTTCTACATAGAAATGCATGTTCTCTTGCTTGACCTCCAGGTTCCGTTGCGGCTTCTGTTTCTCCTGGTTTTGTGGAAACAACTAAGATAGCCACATCAGCTTCTGAGGCACCAGTTATCATATTTTTAATAAAGTCCCTATGACCAGGGGCATCAATTAACGTAAAGAAGAACTTATTAGTTTCGAATTTCTGAAAAGCTAGATCTATGGTAATTCCTCGATCTCTTTCATCTTTAATACTATCTAAAACCCATGCATATTTGAAAGTATCACCCTTACCAGTAGCTTCTGATTCTTTTGCAAATTGTTCTATAGTCCTTTGATCAATAACTCCTAAATCAACCATTAAATGGCCTACAATTGTAGATTTACCATTATCTACATGTCCTGTAACCACGAGATTCATATGTGGTTTTTTGCTTGAGCTCATACACGGAAGAGTATTTATCTGCTTTATTTATATTTCGATTATCAAAAAATGAATCTATTCTACGAAGAGAGGAGACAAAGTAAAATTTTTTACTGTAATCAACAAGTATAGTAAAATACATTAATAGTAATCAAGTAAGTATTTTTAGTTGAATAATTATAAAAAACTTTCTGATAATGAAATTGAAGTAAAGTTAAAAGAAATAAGAAACTGGCAAATCGACCAAGGTAAATTATGTAAATCTTTTGAATTTAAAAATTTTACTCAAGCCTTTGGTTTTATTACCAAGATAGCATTAGAATCAGAAAAACTAGATCATCATCCAGAATTATTTAATGTTTTTAACAAAGTGAAAATTTTTTTATCTACACACAAAGTTAATGGGATAAGTGAATATGACTTTATATTGGCAAAGAAAATTGATGACCTTTAAGAATACAAAATAATTAATAAATTAATTATTAATTAACAATATCTGAAGTTCTTATACTTATACATCTGCATATAAAGAAAATTCATGTGGATGAGGTCTTAAAGTAACTTCTCTATATTCATTTGTTGAATGCTCTATCAATCTCTCAATTACTGAGCCATCAAATACTGGTTTAAGAAACTCTCTATCGGAGTCTAAAGCCTCAGACGCCTCTAATAAACTAGTTGGTAATTGTTTTATTCCAAGTTGACGTCTTCGTTTGGAGGTCATTTTGAAAATATCTTCATCAATAGGATCACCTATAGATGTTTTTTTCTTTATTCCATCTAATCCAGCTGCAACAATACAAGAAAAAGCTAGATATGGATTACACGAGGGATCAGGAGCACGAAATTCAATCCTTTTCATATACGCAAATTTTTCTCCTCTAAAATGTCCTGGAATACGTATTATAGCTGATCTATTACCAGTACTCCAAGCAACATACACAGGAGCTTCATATCCTGGAACTAATCGTCTATATGAGTTGGTTGTCGGGGCTACAATTGCGGCAAGTGCAAAAGAATGCTCTAATATACCTCCACAAAAATATCGAGCCAATTCAGAAATTTCAGCATATTCATCATTTTGGTCGAAAAATAAGTTGGTGTTATCATTCCAAAGACTGATATTAACATGTAAACCAGATCCATTATCAAGTGCTATTGGCTTTGGCATCATAGTAGCTATCATGTTGTGTTTTCTGGCAACATTTTTTACAATAAATTTATAACTTTGGACAGAATCTGCAGCATTTACTAATGTATCATATCTTATATCTATTTCACATTGTCCAGCTGTTGCAACTTCATGATGATGTGCATCACATGCAATACCAAAATTATTGCTAAGAATATCGACACATTCATTGCGGAAACCTATTAAACTATCCCCTGGAGCACTAGGAAGGTAACCTTCCTTTAAATTAATGGTATATCCAAAGCCATCAGAAGCCCAAGGAGATTCTTTTGAAATTATTTCATAACTTTGACCATGATATGGGGTAAGGGTATTTACTAACAATTTATCAAAAACAAAAAATTCGACTTCTGGTCCCCAATATGATAACGAATAACCATTCTCATTAACATATTTTTCAGCTTTCTTTGCTATACCTCGAGGATCCCGCAAAAATTGTATTCTATTAGATCCTCCTCTTAAAATATCGCAAATCAATCTGCATGTTTTGTATTTCTCTATCCAAGGAATTATAGCATAAGTAGAAGGGTCTGGTCTAACAATTAAATCAGATTCATGAATTTCAGTAAATCCACGAATTGAAGAACCATCAACTTTTGGTAATCCATTTTCAAAATCAGTTTTTTTAAACATATTTGCAGAAATAGTAATATGATGAAATTTTCCATAAAGTCCAGTAAATTGTAAATCTATAAACTTGATATCGTCTTTTTCTAATTTATCCATAACATCATCAGTGCTAAAATGTTGTTGTTCAATTTTTCCTTCAATAATCCTATATGGCAAATCAGTTGGTTATAATTAAGGATCTCATAATTAAGGCTTTCAGAAATTTAAATAGAAAAATGGAATTATTTATAACTTAATTCAGATACCATATTAAATGAATGTCTGATAATTTGGAAGAGAACTTCACATTAGAAATGGCATATAATATTCTTTTAAAAGAATATCAAATTTCTTCACTACAAGAAATACCTTATGATACATATCAGAGATTAGCTATTACAATTGGAAATTTAAAGGCAAAAGAGTATGAGATTCTTGAAAAAAGAATTATGCAAAAAATTATTGAAAATTTATCGATAATATCGAATCTTTTACTGCAAATCAGAATCGAAAAAATCCTTATAGGAAATATAAAATCAAATTTAGAGATAGGGTATTCTAAAATGACAGATGAAGAAAAATTTATAATCGATGGAGAAATTCAGTCAAAAAGAAAGAGAAAAGAAATAACTACCTTAATAACCAATGGCCAGTCAAAGATTTTAGAAAAAATAACAGATACAATAAAACAAAAAAAATTACTAATTATGTTTGTAAAACCAATGGAGCAATTTGTTGGAGTTGATATGTATAAATATGGCCCTTTTAGCGTTGATGATGTGGCAAACTTACCTTTTGAAAATGCATTATCTCTTGTTAATAATAAAACTGCAACTGAGATCGCTCCTATCTTTGATTAATATTTAATTCGACGGAAAGAAAAATATTATGAATAATATTCATTAAAATATTGACACATAATGAAATAGATATTGACCAGTTTATTTTACTAACAATTTATCCTAGTATTGCATTATTTGGAATTACATTTTTTGCAAAAAAAGCTAAGTTAGTAGCATCAATCCAATACTGTCTACAGGCTTTTTCATGTATTGTATTTTCAGTTACTTATCTGATTTTTATTCCTAATGGAGGAGCTCAGGGGTTAGCACTAGTATTACTTTTGTTTAGTGGAATATTATTATTATTGGCTAGAAAACATAGAATTCATCCTGAGGAAAATGATAAATCATCATCTAGGGAAATCCCATTTATTTAATGGATTTTAAGGAAACTTGTAATGATAAAATATAAATGGTAATAGAAATAATATTTAAAAACCAGTATTTAAGGGTAGAAAATATATAGGTTAGTATCTGTTTAAGTACTGTCCTTATTTTCGTCCTTCTTTACTTCGCTTTCTTTTAAACTTTCTTGATAGGATGACACTAAAACAACGTTATCATCAAGGGACATTCGTACACGTACTTTTCTTGGTGGATTTGTTTTGCCTTGTTTCCAGATTTCTTTATTTAACTCTTGATCTATTTTTATATTCTCATTTTTCATATGACGTTTGGCGAATTCCTTAATCATATTAATTACTCTATCAGTTCGTCGATATTGAGGAGTTAACCAAGCCTTTCCTAAATTAATAGTATATACATGAGTTGAATTCTCATCAGATTTTGACATTCATAAATCACCATTCATTATCCTACGTTAACATCGGATCTTCTCCATAGTCTACGTTTTGGATTGGATCGGACTTGTCTATGTGTCTTAATAATAACCCATGCCGGTACAGGCCTATTCTGTTTAATTTTCCTAATTAATCTTTTTTTTCTAGATGTATTTTTTCGGGCGGGCATTCCAGTAAAAGAATCCTATTTCTTACTTTTAAGTGTTGATATGTAATAGTCAGGGTATAAATAATTAAACTGCGTAAAATATAATATAAAAGTAAATCAAGTTTAAAGTATGGTAGAACTGTGTAATTTGTGTTTTGAATTCTTGAAGACAAGTAAAAATATACAAGATATCAAGAATGTTAAAATTGTTGAAAAGAATCAATGTAATGGATTATACCATAAAAAATTAACTGATAGTTTTAAAACGTAATCTAGACTTAAATTATTTATCATTATAATTGCATTGTTCACAATGATCATAGGTATCGCCATCAAGATGATTAAAATGAGTTTTACACGATCTACATGTATGATGAACTTCTTCAAATCCATCAGAAGCTTTAAACGCAAAATATTCTAAATTTATACTTTTACATTTCATACATCTGCAACTGCAGAACATACATAATAAATAATTTTAATATATAAATTTGTTTTTATATTTACAAGGAAAATTTATGGATTATATAATACTTCCTAATGGTCACATATAAAACAATTTAATACTACTCATTAACAAATCTATTACGTAATCCTATTTAAAATCTAAGAATTCAGCAAAAAGTGAATATTGAGAAGAATCAACCACCTTGACCTTAATTATTTGTCCAAATCTTAGGTTTAATGTATTAGCGTTATTTATAATCACTGATTTATATGCGTAATTTCTTCCCTGAACTAACGTATTTGTTATTTCATCGATATATACATCGCCTATCCATCCTTTCCAGAGAGTATTCCTTCTTCTTGATATATCACGAGAAAGACTATGTAAAATTGTAGAACGAATTTTTCTTTGATCAGAAGATATATTCTTTAACCTTGAAGAAACTGTACCCGACCTCTGACTATATTTTGATATATTTATGATATCTGGCTCAGTCTCTCTAATTAAATCCATAGTCAATTTAAAGTCCTCTTCTGTCTCATTTGGAAAACCTACTATAACATCAGTCGCTATTGTAATTTCAGGAATAGATTTTCGAAACTCGTTTATAGTCTTTTTAAAAATTTCAATATCATGACCTCTATACATCTGTTTTAAAATTTTATTACTGCCACTTTGGACTGGTATATGCAAGAATTTAAATATTTTTTCTTCATTTTTATATACTAAGATAAGGTCGTATAATATCTCAGATAAATACATCGGATTCAGCATTCCAATTCGAAGTTTATAATTCCCCTCTATTTTAGTACATAATTTTAGCAATTCAACTAAATTTGACTTTATATCTTTTCCATAACAGCCGTTGTCAGTTGACGTTAACCATATTTCATTACAACCATCTTTAACATCATTTTTTATTTGGCTAATTATAGACCCAGGTCGATAACTTTTAAGATTACCCTTTGAAATTTTGGTCTGACAAAAGGAACAATTACTTAAACAACCTGATGCAATTTCTACAATACTAATAGATTTATTCACTCTTAACTTGGGTAAGTTTACTTTCTCAGCAGATGAATCATCAAGAAATACAATTTTATTATTTGACAATGTAAGATTAACAGCTTCGACTGATCTATCTAAGGAATTTGGACCTAATAAGCCGACGTTTGGATTAATCTTTTCTATTTTTTTTCGTTCTGTTTTTGTAAGACATCCTGCTACTAGTAATGGTTTATTGTCTCCAGTTAATTGCTGAATGCGGTGAAGCATTTTATGTTCCGTAGAATCTTTAACTGAACATGTTACAATTATATTAAGATCTGAGTCATCAATACAATTCACTATATTATACCCATGACTATTTAATGTGCCGGCTATAATTTCTGAATCTGCAATATTGGCCGAGCATCCATAGGCTTCAATCCATACATTTTTTTTAGTATTTCTATTCAGTTTTATTTTATTGTCTAATTTATAGATAGGATCATAATTATTTATTTTCACATTCTTTTTCAAAATTGAGATATATTCAATAAGATCTGGTTTTATTTTTTGCATTACTGGCTATTATAATACTAAATCAGTATTTTATATAATTATTGAGTATAGTGAATTAAAACAATCGATTAGAAAAAAATAGGGTCTAAGAAGAGTATTTTTTTTCTAATTTCCTATATACAGATAAGTTGACAAGATCATTGAATTCTTGAAAAGTAATCATTTTATTTTTCAATTCTTTAGTTGTACCTGTTTTCTTTAAGGTTTGAAGGGTTTGTTTTATTGCAAAAGTAGCTGAATATAGTGCAGATAATGGAAAAACGACCATTTTAAAGCCTATTTTTCTTAGTTGATCAGCAGTTAGATTAGGGGTTATTCCTTCTTCAATCATATTTGCTAATAAAGGAGCCTTAATTTCTTTTGCAATCAATTCCATTTGGTCGATACTTTTGGGTGCTTCTATAAAAATGACATCAGCTCCAATTCTTTTGTACTCTTTTCCTCTTTCTATCGCTTCTTCAATTCCAAATTGTGCAAGGGAATCCGTTCTTGCGACTATGATAAATTCATTATCTTCTCTTGCATCCATGGCAGCATTTAATTTGAGAATATATTCCTCTTTTGGAATAACTGTTTTGCCAGTCATATGACCACATCTTTTAGGCCATACTTGATCTTCTAAGAAAATTCCTTTTGCGCCGATTCTTTCTAAATCTTTAACAATTTTCCAAACATTTAAAGGATTTCCATATCCTGTATCTATATCAACTAGAATCGGAATATTTACAGAATTAATAATTCTTTTTGCATTTTCCAAAGTTTCACCAGCATTCAAGAATCCAAAATCGGGCATTCCTAACAGAGAGGCTGAAGTACCATACCCTGTTTGAAAGGCCGTTTCAAATCCTACATCCTCGGCAATTTTAGCGGTTAAAGCATCATATACCCCTGGAAGGATTATAATATCATTAGTATCCGCTAGACGTTCTCTTAGAGAGATTTTTCTTTTATTATGCATCTCACTACTTTAACAGATTTATTAATTAATAAATAGATTTGAAAAGTTACATGTTAATTTTTGATTTCATAAATGTCGTAATTAGTTTCAGAAAATTTAGAGACGCCTATCATACATTCTCTGCAAGAATAATATTTAACTGGAGGATCATGACTAATAGACCCATTTAGCCATATCATAATGTTTCCGCACACTGGACATTTCATAGTCATTAATAAAACATTTAATAAAATTCAATATATATTTTTTTAATGCTTCATTATACTAATGTTAGATCCACTGAAAAGTTCTGCTGAGTATCCTACTGATTTAGGTAGGTGCTGCTAATCGACTGATGACATCCAATTTTGTTCCAAAATAAACCTTTAGTCTATTGAATAATCGATTCTTAAGAGATTTGTTTACACCGTTCAGAGAAAGTATATTCGTTATTGGCAATGTTGTTTTTAACTTGTAACCATTCTTACTATCAATTTCTACAGTTTAATATTCATTAATATATCTGAAATGTTATCTCTTTTTTCCAAATCGTTTTTTTGTTATTTCATAAAATTCATCTGAACTAGCTTATGGAAATATTAGCTTACCATTTTTAAGTTCAAATAATCGTAAATCTTCTCTTATACTAATTGTTTTAACTCGTGCATTATCAAATCTACATACAGAAATCTAGTTGTGAATATCTTTATAGTTATATTACCTTCGCGATCTTCTGCTGATTTTTCTCTTAATACTTTGAGAACTTGGAAAAAATATACATTATTTTTTTATGCATCTACCTACAAATAGTATGTATATAAAAATTCATAAATATATTGCCTACATGTAGGTAGATTACTATAATATTTAATTTATAAAAGAACTATGGCATAATTTATTACTAAAGCAACATCAGCAAGACCTAACTCACCGTCATTAAGAACAACAATCCCCGAAAGCATAGTAAAGATGATTGAATTATCTAACGGAGATATCTTAGATGGAAAATAAGTATAAAAGCCAATAATGTAGAAATAAAAGTATAAAAAAAAATTAAAGATTATACAAAGGAAGAGAAGACTATGATACATGAGTAACGGGTTACTCGACCGCTGATATGTTTCTTATATATAGGCACTACTATTCCATTTCTGTATTATTTCTTTGTTGTCTTATCCTGTTGGGTAAATTTGTGATAAAGTTATTTACAATTATCTCTTAATATATCGTATATTGCTTCTTCTTTCAGTTTGGGGTCTGCGATATAACCTGAAATTAATTTTACGTCTTCATGTATGAAATCCTTCGAATTCAGTTTTTTGTTCACCTCCTTATTTACAAATTTTAAAATAATAGAAATATCAAAAGTTATCTCAAGAGCTCAAATAATCCTCTATTTATTTGTAAATTCATCTATTCCATTTTCAGTAATTGAATAATCTAAACCATTATCATCTGACCTGGAGGGGGTTAAAGAATCATTCACTTACGCAGCAGAACTTGTTGGAAAGAAATATTAATAAATCGCTAGTGATATTATGAATATATGATTTCCCATTGGTTTTCAAGAGTAAACAGTGTTATCCCCAGAGGGTTCTCTAGACAGTATATTTTAAACTTGTTAAAAGAGAAACCAATGAGCGGCAAAGAAATTATAGATTTTGCAATTTATGAAAGCGAAGGAAAATGGAAACCATCTCCAGGTCTTATTTATCCCATGCTAGGCAGATTATTAGAGGAAGGGTTAATTTCAGAGACAGAAAATGGAAAATACAAAGTTACACACAAAGGTGTTGGAATTGCAGAAGATATTCAATCTATACAAAAGATATTACAAAAACAATTGGATGTAATGTTTAGGTTTGGAAGTATAGGAAGATTTATGGCTATGGATCTAATTGATAGAATATCATCTATAGGATCCACATTGAGTTCTAATTTGGATAAAATGACTGAACAGGAACGTGAAAAGTATAAAGAATTTTTAATTACAGAATTAAAAAAGATCGAAAAGCAAGAAAAGGAATTAAGATAAAATTTTAATTTTATTTTGATTAGATATCATAAGGAAAGTTATAAATGCTTAAAGAAGATCAATATCAAAGAGTACTGTGATTTCGGAGCTTTTAGAATGTATTAACGGGTTAACAAAAAAGATTAATCAAATTGAAAACGATATTCAAAATGCTAGTCGTATAGTAATAAACGAATATAGAAGTACTAGCGAAAAAATGGATGAAAATCAAAGCTATTTTTTATCAGGTATTCAGTATGGAATACCAGGAAAATCCTATTTACTAACTTCTAAAGGAATCGAAGTCTTAGGAGAAGAAATAATTGAAATTGATGTATTCATTAATGATGTTATAACTTATGCAAATAATCCAGCGAGGAAAATTGAGGTTTTAAAAGACCTAGTTACTCATCTACAAAAATTTCTCGAAAGTATTAATAACAATTCGTCCTAAATAACAAATCTGTAAGGATTAAGTATTTGTCATATAAATAATAAGATTTAATGGTATTTTATTACTACTAAATCCTATTCTGAGTTTATTATTTTGATATTCAATATCTCCAATCTTATCAAAAATTCCTCTTGAATGAAAGATGAATTTTGCTGCACTTAAGATAAATCTTATATGAACCTTCTCTTTCACTATGAAAGCCAGATAGGAATTTTACTTTTCTTAGATTAACTAATTCATCCAATTCTTGACAGACAGACCTTATAAAATTCCAAGATTCTTCTTCTTTCAAAGCAATAAAGTATAGGAACCTTACAAAATAAAAAGTGTTAAGTTATATAAAAAATTGATAAAGATAAATCAATCAATTATTTTATAACAAATTTGAATTCAGCATATTCTGGGTTTATAGGAATAAAGTTTATCCCTAAAACAGGTATCTTAATTGAATAAATTCCAGGAGAAGAAAACACAAATGGAATAGTCACAGAACCTTCTGCTGTATGGAGGAGGGGTTGATTAATTTGTTTTGCTGCTGAAAATATTTCTTCTCCATTTTCTAAGACCTGAAAATCATAATCAACATGAACCTGAATTTTATTAGTACCAGGTTCAAAAAAATTGATCTTGAATTTTGCTTCGTTATCTGTAATAATAACTTCAGGAGATGAAGTAATATTTACATCCAACGAGCCACCTGTAGTCGAATGAAACAAGTTTTGATCCATAACACCAAAAGAATCCACAACAAAAGCATATCCTAATAAGGAACTTGTTAAAACACATCCTATTATTGCAAAATAATTTGAATGTTTTTGTATCATTATAATAAGTCTACGACTGACTGAGTATATGTATTTATTCATTAAACCATTGAAAACAAATAACAATGTAATTACTAAAGTATTATGGGTCGATTCCATTATTTACTGCTAAAAAGACAATAATGATTTTTTATTAGTACAATAACAATAAAATTTTAATTTATTAAAAAAACTATGAGCTGAAAAATAGAAATAATTCTTTATAAAATTTATTTAATGTCTATATTAATGTCCATATTAATCAAAGATAACAATATCTCCTTAAATCTATATACTAAGAGTGATTAACAAAATAAAGAAATTAAGTTTCTGCTTGGGTTATTCTGTAGTTTGTAATTCATCTTCAAATAAGTTTTTTCTCACTTTTATAGGAACGTCATAATATGATGCTAGGGCAATCGCATCAGATGCTCGGTAATTTCTTAGAATAAGTGTATCCTTTCTTCCTCTAAAATATAGGTTAGCACGTAGTACTGATCCGCTCATATATATTCTGACTTCCATTAATAATAGATCTTGCATTACAGCTATTTCTTCAACTAGATTATATATTGTAGGAATAGTATTCTTGTCTCCTTCTCTGAACCGAAGTATATGTTTTGCGACCTCACCCGAAAATGCATTAATAGGAAATTCCTTTCCTTCGATTGATTTCAAAATTAAAAAACCTTCCAATCCCAAATGATCAGCGTAACCAATATTACTAATTTCTACTGGAATGTATTCATCATTTGATGAAAAAATGTCATTCATATCTATTAATACTAGGACAAACTACGAGATAAATTTTTCATATATTCATCTAATAATAAAATTTATTTTTGGTGTTCTAGTTTAGTATAGTAATTCACAACTATGAGGATAAAAGAGAATATTTTATTGAATAAAGGTCTAAGAATAATAATCTTTAGCGTTTCATCATTAATATTTTCTTATATTTTTTATTCAAAATTTACTAATCCAAATTTTAATGAAATAATCATGTTTACACCTGTCTTATTTAACATATCAATAGGAATACTAATAATAACGTTTATTTCATCAATAGCTATTTGTTTCGGTTTGTGGAATTGTTATGTTTCAAATGAACCATCAAAAAAAAAATTAAAATATTTCATTTCCTTACCATTTAAAGAAAAAAGATACATTTTAATAATGATATTATCTGGAATTTTTTATGGTATTATTTTTAGTTTTCTTTCTCAGATATTTGTCTTTACTGATAATAGATCAAATTCTTTTGAAGATACTAAATTTAATCCCTCAATAAAAATAATTCCATGTTGTAACACAATAGGGTATGTACCTATAACATATGTTTATTTAGCTGAATATTTTTTTATCTTTCTAATTCCAATTAATATAGCATTAGTATTTATTGTTTCTTTCTTAGTAGGCTTTAATATTTCAATAAATACTTTTATGATAAAAAGATTAAAAAATAATAATAATAATAAATCAAGAGTTATAGGAGGTATTGGTGCATCATGTGGATTATTTATTGGATGTCCTACTTGTGCAGGTAGTATAATAGCAGCAATTTTTGGATTTAGTGCTGGAACCACAACTATATCGATATTAGCATCGTTTCAAACTGTATTTATTGTTATAAGTATTCCTGCTTTAATGATTGCACCATTTATAATTGCAAAGACTTTTAAAAATCGAATCATTTAAAACATATTTAAAGTTCATTAAGTTTTATATTCATACAAATTTATCTCTTCAAATTAATTGAGAACATATGTATAGTTAAAAACTAGAGCAATTTTATTTAAAAAAAAAAGGGAAAATTCTAGTGTTATCAGATTGAATATCAGTTAAATAAAATAGTATCAATTCTTTACTAAATTGAAGGACGAATCATTCGAGAGGGTATTAAAATCATTTATTGACGAAAAATCGTTGATTAAATTACTTAGAGTACTTGATGATGAAAATATAGAAAAAGAGAGTCTAAAAATTGATAATAATTTTAGAAACATAGTACATAAAGATATACTAAATCATTTCTACAATTAAAATTTATTATTACAATATTATCTGATTTAAATATATGTAAGTCTCGTTTTAATTTGGTTCTTACTAAAAAGGAGAGAAATATATGAAATTAGATTTACCTAGATTTACTGAAAGATTTGGATCAATAAGTCTTCATGGTGTCCAGCGGGTCTTTGAGCTTGATTCTGGTTCAGATAAAGGAAAAAAAGTGTCAGAAAATATTACCGGAGTTGGCAATGAGCAAATTTCAGAGATAGAAAGTAAGATGGCCATAGTCATTCCCATAAAAAACGAAAGATTGAAGCTCTTAGAGGGTGTTTTAAGTGGAATTCCTCATGACTGTATGACTATTATAGTTTCAAATAGTCCTCGCCAACCAGTTGATAGATACAAATTAGAGAAAGAGTCACTTCAACAATTTAATCGATTTGCTAACAAAAATGCCTTAATTATTCATCAACGAGATGAAGGTCTTGCTGAGACCTTAAGAGAAGTAAATTACAATGAGTTAATAGGTTCTGATCAACTCATTAGAAACGGCAAGGCAGAAGGAATGGTATTAGGAATGCTTCTTGCCAAAATGGCTCAAAAAGAATATGTCGGTTTCATTGATGGAGATAATTATGTACCTGGTGCTGTCAATGAATATGTAAAAATTTTTGCATCAGGAATTGCAATGTCCGACACACCTTATAAGATGATAAGAGTTTCTTGGATTTATAAACCCAAGATTTCTGAAAGCGGAATTTATTTTTCAAAATGGGGTAGAGTTTCTGAAATAACTAATTACTATTTAAATTCTCTTATTTCATATTATACTGGATTTGAAACTGAAGTAATGCGAACTGGAAATTCAGGTGAACATTGTATGTCTATCAAACTTGCAGAATTACTTAATTTTTCTTCAGGGTTCTCTGTAGAAACTTATGAAATTGTGAATCTACTTGAACAATTTGGTGGAATATTACCTACAGAAAATCAAGAGGCAATGGATAAAGGTGTAGAGGTAATGCAGGTTGAAACCAGAAATCCGCACTTTCATGAGGACAAAGGAGAAGCACATTTGAAAGAGATGATTAATGGATCACTAGGATGTATATATCATAGTAGAATATGTCATCCAAAGTTACAAGAAAAGATACTTGAAGAACTAAAAAATAAATCAACATTAGATAACAATGGAGCTCCACCGGTGTTAGAAAAAATAAATCCCTTTAAAGAGGTAGATATAAAAACTTTTGATAAAAAATTACATGACAAAGCAACTAGTTTGATACATTGGAATTACTAAATTGTGTAAAATCCGTTTAATACCAAAATATAAAAATAATATGAATGGTATAAAAAATATTTAGGTTTGCTAGATTATTCTTTGTCAATAAATTCATCAGGACTTGGAGGTTCTGGATTAAGACCTTTTCTTTTTCGTACGTCAGCAATAAGTGTTCTTATAACAGACTGAGGAACGGCTTGCCAACTTTTAAAGTAAGTACTCCACATTGCTTTACCTGCTGTCCCGCCACGCATAACCTCTGATAAATCAAAAGTTTCAGAAGCTGGAACCTCACCTTGCATAATAGCTATAACACCTTTTTGGTCAACATTTAATAATTTACCTCGTTTTCCGGATAAAATTCCTGCTACTGTACCTATTTGCTCTTGAGGACATTTTACTTCGATTCCTAGTATAGGTTCCAAAAGTACTGGATCTGCAATTAACATAGAGCCCAACATCGATCTTCTTGTTGCCGGCATCAATTGTGCTAATCCTCTATGAGCAGGGTCTTCGTGTGGCACAAAATGGTTAAGAACAAATTTCACACCTCGTAGAGTCTCATGTGCTAGGGCTCCTGAATGCACTACGTCATCAAATCCTGATTTGATAGAGTCCATTGATTCTTGAATAAATTGAACACCTTTAGTTTCATCGATCAACATATTTCCTGATGGATCAATAGCGCTAACATTCCTCGCTTCATCTGCATTCCATCCCTTTTCTCTGAGGATTTTGGCTAATTCCTTTTTATCCATATCTTCCTTTATGTGTCCAGTTTTAATCATTTCAATAATATCGTCTTTAAGTGGTTCTACTCTCATGAATATTTTATTATGTCTATTAGGAGATTTACTCATGATTGGTCCGCCTTTGGAACGAATCGTTTCTCTATAATTGATTAAAGGTTGGGAGGTAGTTATAGATAGACCTGCTTCTTGTAACAGTGATGTAGCGATCTCAAGATGTAATACTCCCATTCCAGCCATTAATGTTTCTCCACTTTCTTCATTTATTTTGATAATAAGATTTGGATCTTCAACTGTTATTTTACGAAGAGCTTCTACGAGCTTAGGAAGATCTTTTGGATGTTTAGTTTCTACAGCAATTGTTACAACAGGTTCAGAAACATATTTAATGGATTCAAAAGCAACTATATTTTTAACGCTAGAAATTGTTTCACCAGCAACGGCATAATCTAAACCTAAAAGAGCAGGAATATTACCAGCAGGTATAACACTCACAACTTCTCTAGTATTTCCCATATAGATGTTTACGGATTGAACTTTCCCAGGCCGTTTGGCATCAATTAAATAAACCTCATCTCCATCTTTAATAGTACCTGAAAATAATCTTCCTGTAGCTATTCTGCCAGCTTGTGGATCCACATTAATTGTAGTCACCATCATAACTGCTGGACCTTTTTCATCACAATTTACCAATGACTTCCCAATATCAGAATTTAGATCTCCTGGCCATATCTTTGGGATTCTATATTTTTGAGCTATATAAGGCGGAGGATGATGTTGAACAACCATACCTAGAACTGCTTCATGAAGGGGTACTTTCTCAGAAAGAGCTTTGATCTTAGATGGATCATCAGAAGTATATGCATCATAAACATCTTTGAAACTGAACCCTTTTTTTTGTGCTACCTTAAAATTAAATCCCCATCTATCTTTAGCAGATCCAAAGGCTACATTATTGGCTTGTATGCTTACCTTCCATTTCTCTTTCAATTCTGGTTCTGCATAAATATCTATTAATTTATTGAACTCTGCGATAATATTTGATAGCCATTTTTGCATTGCAGGTGGATCTAGACGTAATTCCTTTACCAATCGATCTATTTTATTTATATAAAGGACAGGTCTAACTCTTTCCTCTAGAGCTTGTCTTGTTACAGTTTCAGTCTGAGTCATGATACCTTCTACAGAGTCAGAAACAACTACTACCCCGTCAATTGCACGTAAAGCTCTTGTAACTCTACCAGTAAAATCAATGTGCCCAGGTGTATCGATCATATTTATAACATATTCCTTACCTTCGTGCTCATAAAATAGTGTTACATTAGCTCCTCTGATAGTCATCTGCCTATTTTGTTCAAGCTTCATTGAATCGAGAGCTAATGCTTGTCCTGCTACAGAAGGGGAAATAATTCCTGATGCAGCTAAAAGACTATCACTCATGGTAGTTTTACCGTGATCTACATGAGCAATAACACCAAAATTACGTATTTGATCTTTAGTATCAATAATTCTAATAATATCTTGAGTTGATTTGAATTTAGGCATATAGAAAAAAAAAATTAAATAGATTATTAAACTTTCCTTGATCAGAAAATAATTAATTCTCCCTTATTTAAAAGATAAACTTAGTATAATTTCCTCTTTTTTGATTATATAATTAATTATTATACAAAATTTGAAAGATAGTAGAAAAATTGACATTTTAAATTTTCTTGGAATTTATACTTCATGAGAAATAATCCTATGATTAAGCGAAATAACATTCACAAATTCAATTATAGAGTAATAGGTGCATTAATTGGTATGTCTTTCAAAAAAATTCTATTTTGAATATCATATCAGTTTCCCTTACACATAATGTAAGGATTTGTAGATTTTGTAAAAAATTAACAGAAACAATTCCTATTTTAAGGATATCTATTTGGTTTAAGAAAGTATAAGAGATTGCAAAAAGCTATTCTTAACTCTATTAATATACTAAATAAAAAATATGGTAGAAGATTACTCTATTTAATTTGATTGATCTATATTGTACATTGAAGTATTAAACGAGAATGCAAAATGTAACTTCAAAAATGCTAAAAACATTTTCATAATAACAAAAAGATCGAAAAATAGAAAGTTTAACGGTTTAACATTAATATATAATTGAACATACATATATTACTTGAAACAATTAAAATTGGTTCAATGAATATTACCGACAAGTCGAGAAAATCAATGGAAAGTCTTGGCTTGACAAGTTATGAAATTAAAGTATATTTATCATTATTAGAACATGGTTCTATGACAGCAGCAGATATAAGTAAAACCTCAGGTGTTCCCTACTCAAAAATTTATGAAGTATTGAATAGTTTGGAAAATAAAGTTTGGCTTGAATCAGATAGTTCTAGGCCACAAACATTTTTTCCAAAATCTCCTTCTACTGCATTAGATGCAATAAGGCTCCAAAAAGAAAATGAAATTAAAAGTAATGAGGAAATCATTAGAAATGAACTAATGCCTATTTATGAAAAAAGTGGAATAAAAGAAAAACCAGAAATATGGGTAGTAAGAGGGTTTTATAACATTGCAGGTAAAGTAAGCGAGATCATTCAGAATAGCCAAAGAGAATTGTTAATAGCGTTACCACAAATAGCACAGGAAATAGCTAAACCATTACAACCTATGTTACGAAGTTTACATGACAAAGGTATAAGAATTGTAGTTCTTGTTTCAGAAGAAACAAGTACAGAAATTATAAAAACTATTTCAAGAATCGCAGATGTAAGAATTAAAGATAATTTGTTTGGTGGAGGAGTTATCGGTGATGGCACTCAAGTTTTAATCTTATTAGGAGAAGAGGGCAATAGAAAGGGTAAATCTGAACCCATTGCAATCTGGGCAGAGCATCCGGGGCTAGCAGGATATGCAAAAGATTATTTTAACTACTTGTGGAATGATGCTACAAATGACCACTGACATTTAAATGAATACAACTTTTGCAATAATAAATCTATATCTGTAATAAAATAGAACAGATAACTTTTTATTTTATATAATTCACTGCATTTTGGCAAACAATGATGAAACTAGCCCTACTGAATTTAAAAATGAAGAAGATCTTGAGTTTGGAGTTTGTCATATAATTTTATTTGGTTGATAGATAAAAAATAAACAAACAACATAATTTTAAATAAATTATTATGTGTCTAGTTCTCCATTAATAAATCTCAGAAATTTTTCTTTTGCTTGAGTATACGACATTTGGATTGGAGGATGTTTAAAACAATATGCCGAAACACTTTCTAACACTCCTGATAATCCTCTATCTAGTCCTATTTTGGTTGCACGTATTGCATCGATCATTATTCCAGCACTATTATATGCATCAGCTACTCGGAGTTTCAGATCTAGTTCTATTGGAATATTTCCAAATTTTTTACCACGAATATTAATATAGCATACTTTATCATTTTTTAAGGATTCAACAAAATCAGATGGGCCTATCCTCATAGGAATAGAATATGGAGACATTGCTTCAATTGCACTGGTTTTACTTATTCTTTTATCCTCTAATCTCTCTGTATCGAGCATATTATAAAAATCCATATCACCACCTATGTTCAATTGGTATGTTTCATCCACTTTAACACCTCTGTCAATAAATAATTTTACTAATGTTTTATGCACAACTGTGGCTCCTACTTGACTCATAACATCATCGCCTGCACACAAAACATTCTTATCTTTAAATGACTGTTGCCATTGAGGCTCAGATGCGATAAAAACCGGAATTGCATTGATAAATGAAACGCCTGCTTCCAAGCACTGTTCTGCATAGAATTTTGTTGCTTCCCGACTTCCAACGGGCAAATAATTCAAAAGGATATCGGTTTGGGAATCTTTCAATATTTCTGATATATTGGATGTAGGATAATTGGATAAGTTTATTTTTTCTGCAAGATGTCTACCTACGCCGTCTAAAACTTTTCCTTTATTTACTTTAACATCCAAATTATTAACATCGGTGATTTTTTTAGCGTTATTCGGATTAGAAAAAATTGCCTCAGAAAGATCTAGGCCAACTTTTGAATCTGAAACATCAAAAGCTGCTACAAATTCAATGTCGATAGGGGTATAACCATCCAAATCATATGCAGTCAAACCAATGGAATCCTTCTCCTTTACTGACTTGTAATAGTGGATTCCTTGAACTAGCGCTGAAGCACAGTTTCCCACCCCAACTATTGCAACCCGGATTTTTTTTGTCATTGTTTTTAATAGTCTACTTTTTCATTTATTTATATACTTTTAAGAACACTCTTGGTAATGAACGATTAGCAAATGTCATCCTACAATAGTAGAATTAACATAAAGATGAAATACTAATAATGAAACTGAATCCGTTTGAAAAAATTCTTTTGGAATATATGATTGAGGGAAATATATTTTATGATCATGGTTACTTTTCAATAGTTGAAACCCATAATTTGATGCAATTTTTATTATTTCTTTTTCCTTATCGCTATTTTTATTTATATTAGTAAGAATTTGAAACGTACCGTGGGTTTTAAGAGATATTGAGACTCCTTTAAATAATAACAATAATTCTTGGTCTTGCCCATTATGATTATTAAAATTAGGAAAATTATTCAGTATAAATAAAATATTATCAATAGATCTACATTGAAGATTAGGTAGCAGTTTTTTTGCATCACCCCAAAAACAAGATATATTTTGTTGCTTCAAATTGGCAAATTTATCTTTAATACGGAGTACAACATCTTCATCAGTACTTATACCTATAAAATATTCGTCTTTATGCTCTAATGCTATATGGTACAAAATATCTCCAGTTTGGATACCAATTTGTAAGTTAATTTTTGAATATGAAATTTGAGCATTTTCTATTGTCCTGTTTATTTGAGTTGATGGATTACCCTCATGATAAAACTGATAAACTAAACTCCATCGTTGCTTGAAAACTCCAGAAAAATTACGATTGTTTAATAATTCTTGAAATAACTCAATTTTCATGATTTCAGAAAAAAACTGATCAGTTCTAGAAATAGCCTCAGATCTTGGAAGGTTTAATTCTTCATATAGGCTTGTTACTCTATACCATGCATTAATAGGATCCGAGCTCATATATGTTACTGACAGATCTGCTAAAGATAAAACTTCAGATAATAGTATGTATTTTTCGGATAATCCTATTAAATGAGAAATTTTATCAATTAGTTCGTAGTAATTTCTTTGAGCTTGGGGTTTTTTTGTAAATGGATAATCTGTTCTCCAGATCAAGGCCTCAATTATTAAACTTTTGAGAGGTTTGTTAGACTTCACATACTCAGGATGGGTAGTAACATAATCAACGGGGGGTAATAAGTGATAGTGATATTGACGGAAATAATTTTTGAACTCTATTTCATTCATATTAAAATAAGCATCTATAATCCTAATTTTCCTGAGTTCTCTGATTGTATTTTCAACTTTAGGACCTTCAAATCGATATAATCCTATACTGGTTTTATAATTATATTGATAAGGATCATAATCGTGTAATAAGCTTGCTACTAAGATATACTCATAATCTTCCGATGAAAAATAATATCCATGTAATTCTATAGGTAACATCTGCAAGCTCACATATGCTACCTCAAGACTATGATGAAGGTTATGATACCTTTTAGAACCATCACCTAACCCTAATTTTTCATATTCATTTTTAAGAAATTGTAAAAGAATATTAATTTTTTCTATACTTCTTGAACGTATATTCTTAAGCCTTGCAAGAACTAGTAATGATTCAATTAATTCATCATTACTTAAATACGCCAAATTAATATTAGTTTCTTCAATAATATGTTTTTTTTGTGCAGGTATATATTTAGCAGTTTTAGTAAAAATTTCTTTGTAAATAATTTGAATTGGTAAACTCTTTATTAAGTAAATTGGTAAGGAACTAAATTTCCAGGAATATTTAATTCGTTGTTTTTCATGTTCTGTAATGTCTTTTGATGCTAAATCAAGTTGTTTATTAATAGCATTCATTAATAAACCAAAATCAGAATCATTCACATTTAGTTCACTTCTAGAAAAATTATCCAGTTCAGTATTCATTACTAACCATTGTGGAACACAAACAACATAACGATAATTTTTTTTAAACTTACTATCAGTTTTCAAGTTCTCTCTTGAAGTTGTTGCAACGTTTCTTCTGCCAGAAAAAAAAGGGAGATCATTGTCTTTAACAACTTTAAGAATTATTTCTTTGTTTTTAATTTCCAATCTAAGCATAATATGCCAATATTTTCCTTTATCTAGCCATTCAGGAACCACAGTTTCCCTGTCCCAGAAATCGGTTGGTCCTAACGGAACGTAACCCGATTCATATTTTTTAGTAATATGATTAAAAGTTGAATAGTCATAATCACCAATATGTGGATCTATTTTTTTGCAAAGATCTCTAACTAACAAAATATTATCTCTGGTTTTTGTAAATTCTCTGTATGCCATTATACCCCAAATACTTCCTAAAGAACTAAAAATTGCAAATATTATATCTAAATTATTTATTGGTGTATCAGTAAAATAGCGCGGAGCTAATGGAATTCCAAACCAACCCGTAGAGAGTATCCCTGTGAAAGCAAGTGTAACAAATAACGTACGAACCAAGTCATAATAATACAGGCTAAATGATTTTTTATAATTACCTAATTGATTACAAGTCGTAAAAGGCGTGATAATCTTAAAATATAATAATTTCATATTAATCTTTTTCCAATCAATAGGTATTCGTTATATATACTCTTAATATATATAGGAGTTTACTAAATAATTCTAATACATCTTTAATTGATTAGAATCTAATTTACAGTGTAATCAAAAATTTAAGTTATTAAAAGACTTACATCCTTCTCATTTAGCTTGAATGTTATGTTTTTTATTTTACTTTTATAAAAAATTAATTTGCGTCCTTTATTATTAATACTAATTTTCTCAATTGATATTATACCTAGATCTTCTAGTTTTTTTATTCTTTTATAAATTGAACTTAACGGAAGCGATGTTTCTTTGTGCATTTGATAAACTGTTTTAGAATTTTCGATAACTGATAAAATAATTTTATATGTATCATTTTCGAGGATATTATTTAAAAAAGTAATAGTTTCATTTTTAT